>WHTS01000020.1:0-29556 GCA_009377585.1 Betaproteobacteria bacterium | reverse complement strand
CGCTCACCCCGCTCGTTACGCTCACCCCGCTCGTTACGCTCACCCCGCGCATTGCGCTCGCTGCGTTCACCGCGCTCGCCGCGTCGATGGCGTTCGGGTCGTTCGCCGCGTGCCGGCCGGGCGGCCGGCGCAACCGGGGGTGCGACCTGTACCGGACTCGCCAGCGCCTGGGGCGCACCGACGGCTGCCCCAGGCGCGGGCCGTTCCACGTCCTCGGTGCGCTTGAACCAACCGAAGATCTTGCGAATGATCGACGGGTGATCTTCGCCGAGCGCCTGTGCCGACAGCGGTGACGCCGCTTGCGGCTCGGGTGCGGGCATCGGAGCATGCCGCTCGGGCGTGATGCCCTGCACGGCAGCCTGGGGCCGCGCCGGACGGGCTTCCTGCCCGGGCACGCGCAACGCCTCCTCTTCCTCGGGCACTTCGACCATCTTGTAGGAGAGCGGCACTTCGCCCATCTCGTTCGCTTCGTCGTGACGCATGCGCGCGATCGTGTAGTTGGGCGTTTCCAGATGGATGTTCGGAATCAGCAGGATTCCGATCTTGAGCCGTGCCTCGACCAGATGGATGTCGTTGCGCTTCTCGTTCAGCAGGAACGTGGCGACGTCGACCGGCACCTGCGCGTGCACGGCCGCCGTGTTCTCCTTCATTGCCTCTTCCTGGATGATGCGCAGCACGTGCAGCGCGGTCGACTCGATCGAGCGGATGTGGCCGGTGCCGTGGCAGCGTGGACACGGCTGGTGGGCCGTCTCGCCCAGCGATGGGCGCAGGCGCTGCCGCGACAGCTCCATGAGGCCGAAGCGCGAAATCTTGCCCATCTGCACCCGCGCGCGATCGTAGTGCAGCGCGTCGCGCAACCGGTTTTCGACTTCCCGCTGGTTGCGATTGCTCTCCATGTCGATGAAGTCGATCACGATCAGCCCGCCCAGGTCGCGCAAGCGCAACTGGCGCGCGATTTCGTCGGCGGCCTCGGCGTTGGTGTTGAACGCCGTCTGTTCGATGTCGGCGCCGCGAGTCGCGCGCGCCGAATTGACGTCCACCGAGACCAGCGCCTCGGTATGGTCGAGCACGATGGCGCCGCCCGAAGGCAGTGCGACCTGGCGCGAGTACGCCGATTCGATCTGGTGCTCGATCTGGAAGCGTGAGAACAGCGGAACGTCGTCGCGGTAGAGCTTGACCCGGTTGACGTTGCCCGGCATGACCGCGGCCATGAATGCCCGCGCCTGGTCGAAGATTTCCTCGGTATCGATCAGGATCTCGCCGATCTCCTGATTGAAGTAGTCGCGGATCGCGCGGATGACCAGGCTGCTTTCGAGAAAAATGAGATAAGGAGCAGCATTCTGGCGCTTGCGCTCGCGCCCTTCGGGCGAGCGCGGCTCCGAGCTTGGCGCGCCGGCTTCGTCGCTGTAGCGTACGCCTGCAGCTTCCTCGATCGCATGCCAGAGCTTGAGCAGATAGCTCAGGTCCCAGCTCAGCTCCTCGGTGGTGCGCCCGATCGCGGCCGTGCGCGCGATGATGCTCATCCCGTGCGGGATCTCGAGCTTGTCCAGCGCGTCGCGCAGCTCTGCCCGATCATCGCCCTCGATGCGGCGCGAAACGCCGCCGCCGCGGGGGTTGTTCGGCATCAGGACGAGATAGCGGCCGGCCAGACTGATGAAGGTCGTGAGCGCCGCGCCCTTGCTGCCGCGCTCGTCCTTGTCGACCTGGACGACCAGTTCCTGGCCTTCTCGCAGCGCATCCTGGATGCGGGCCCGGCCCGCGTCGGCGTCGCCGTTGAAATTGCTGCGAGCGACTTCCTTGAACGGCAGGAAGCCGTGCCGCTCCGCGCCATAGTCGATGAACGCGGCCTCGAGGCTGGGCTCGATGCGGGTGATGATGCCTTTGTAGATGTTGCCTTTGCGCTGTTCTTTGGTGGAGGACTCGATGTCGAGGTCGATCAGCTTTTGACCATCGACGATGGCGACGCGCAGCTCCTCCTGCTGGGTCGCATTGAACAACATTCGTTTCATCGGACTACCTGCTCCCGCGCCGAGCCCGGGAGGCAAGACCGAAGTGCCTGCTGCCGAAAAACGTCGGCTGGCGGCTATCCGTCGATCAGCGGCTTGAAAATGAATTCAGGCGTTGTTGATCTCGCATGGAGATTGACTGGATCGGTCTGCCGTTGGAATCCTGCCTGTTCGATGGCAAGATCGGGGATGCCGTGTCTGGCGCGTTCAAACCTGCATGCCGCTGCTTCTGGGTGAGCGGATGTAACCCGATATAAAACGTGCGTCCGGTAGTGCGCGCAACCTTCGATAGCGCCCATATTCATCTTCTTGCGCGCCACGTCGCTGTTGCGGGGGAACGTTGCGACCGGATGCTCTGCCTGGCCTGTCGCCCCTGACTTGCTCGTCCGCCTGGCGCGATCGGCACCAAGTGAGGCAGCGCTAGTATAGGCACAAATGAAGCCTTTGGGCAAAGATTCAGCGACCTGGATAGAGGCCGACGAGACGGTCGCGGGGCAGCGAGTGGACAATATGCTGCTCAAAGTGCTGAAGGGCGTGCCACGCCAGCACATCTATCGCCTGGTGCGCACCGGCCAGGTTCGGGTCAACAGCGCCCGGGTCGATCCCACGTATCGCGTGCAAGCAGGCGACCGGGTCCGGATTCCGCCCGTACGGATCGCGCAACGCGCCTCCACGGACGCGGCGCCGGCCCCCGCTGCCCGCTTTCAGGCGACCATCGTCCATGAAGACGATCACTTGGCTGCGATCGATAAGCCGGCCGGGATCGCGGTGCACGGCGGCAGCGGCATTTCGCGCGGCGTCATCGAGGAGATGCGACTGGCGCGGCCGCGGCTCAAGTACCTGGAGTTGGTGCATCGACTCGACCGCGACACCTCGGGTGTCCTGCTGTTGGCCAAGAAACGCAGCGCCCTGGTGGCGCTTCATGCCGCCATCCGCGAGGGTGCGGTGCGCAAGCTCTATACGCTCCTGGTCCGGGGCCGCTTTCTGCAGCCGCGGCGCGAAGTCGACGTTGCCCTGGAGAAGTACCTGCTGCCGGGCGGCGATCGGCGCGTGAAGGCAGGCAGCCGCGGCCTCGCGTCGCGCACCGTGTTCACGCTCGAGCGCCACATCGGGGAATACAGCCTGCTGCAGGCCGAGCTCATCACGGGACGCACCCACCAGATTCGCGTCCACGGCGCGCATATCGGTCACCCGATCGCGGGCGACGACAAGTATGGCGACTTCGCAGCCAACAAGGCAGCCGCGCGCGGGGGCTTGAAACGTATGTTCCTGCACGCTGCCCGAATCGAGCTTCGGCATCCCGCCACGGGTGAGCCGCTCGTCCTGGAAGCGCCGCTGCCGCCCGAGCTGAGTGCCTTTCTCGGACGCCTCGAGCGCGATCGGGTCGCGATCGAATAGGCGTGGGACGCCCTGCGCGCCCGGGGGTCGATCCGTCGAGCGTCTCGCGCGTCGAGGCCATATTTTCTCACGCAAAAATCCGACTGAATGCTGACTCGTTGCCTCATGAGTTGCACCCCGTTACGCGGTATACTGCCGCACGTCCCCGAAGCACCTCCCCTCGTTCAACTCATGCCACACGATTCCCTACGCTCGGAACCCGCCGCAGGAGAGCCCCAGTGGGAGCGTGCGGCGCTGGAGAAAATCGCACTCGCCTCGCTGCAGGAGCAACGGCGCTCGCGCCGCTGGGGCATTTTCTTCAAGCTGCTCGGCTTCATCTATCTGTTCGCGCTGCTGTTCGTCGCGCTCGGCTGGCTCGGCAAGCGCGACGGCGTATCGCCCGTGCGGCATACCGCGTTGGTCGAGATCAACGGCGTGATCGGAGCCGATCTTCCGGGGGCTGCAGAGAACATCACGGCCGGATTGCAGGAAGCGTTCAAGGACAAGGCGACCCAGGGGGTGGTGTTGCGCATCAACAGCCCGGGTGGCAGCCCGGTGCAGGCCGCGCAGATCAACGACGAGATCCGGCGCCTGCGCGAGAAGTACCCCGACACGCCGCTCTACGCGGTGGTGGAGGATATCTGCGCTTCGGGCGGCTATTACGTCGCGGTTGCGAGCGACAAGATCTTCGTCAACGAATCGAGCATCGTGGGCTCCATCGGTGTGCTCATGGACGGTTTCGGCTTCTCCAGCGTGCTGGACAAACTGGGCATCGAACGACGCTTGCTGACCGCGGGCGAGAACAAGGGCTTCCTGGATCCGTTTTCGCCGCTGGAACCGGCACAGAAAGCGCACGCGCAAAAGATGCTCGACGCCATTCACCAGCAGTTCATCAAGGTGGTGCGCGAGGGCCGCGGCGATCGGCTGAAAGAAACGCCCGACACGTTCACCGGGCTCATGTGGACCGGAGAAGAAAGCATCGAGATGGGGCTCGCCGATGCGCTCGGCAGCGTCGAGTACGTCGCACGCGAAGTGATCAAGGCCGAGGAAATGGTGGATTTCACCCCGCGCGAGAACATCGCCGAGCGCGTTGCCAAGCGCTTCGGCGCCGCCATGGCCGAAGCGCTGGTGCGAGCCGGCATGATGGCGTCCGACCGCGTCATGCTGCGCTAGAGATTACCTGCGGCGTTTCCCCGGCCGCGATTCGCTGCCAGATGCAATGCGCGCCACAGTCCCGCTGCTCGTCTCCGCGCCCAGCAGAAATACCGTGGGACGCCGGTCGATATCCGGGCAGTCGGCTCGCCACTGAGCGATCGTTCGCGTGACGATCCACTCCGAGGCCAAGGTTACGTCGGCCGCCAGGCAAAGCAGGCTGCCGGGGGCACACACGCCGAGCAGCGCCTGCAGCAGGCGGTTATTCCGGTAGGGCGCTTCGATCATGATCTGGGTTTCCTGCCGCCGCCGGGCGGCAAGCTCGAGCGTGCGCACGGTTTGGTCGCGGCGCGCGGCCTCCACCGGCAGATAGCCGTGAAAGACGAAGCGCTGGCCGTTCAGGCCCGATGCCATCAATGCGAGCAGGATCGAGGAGGGGCCGACCAGAGGGACGACCCGAACGGCGTGCGCGTGTGCGAGCCGAACCAGCCTCGCCCCGGGATCGGCGACCCCGGGGCAGCCGGCATCGGACACGATGCCCAAATCGCTGCCGGCCAGCGTGGGCGCCAGCAGTGCCGGCAGGCGGCTTTCCGGGGTGTGCTCGTCCAGTACTTCGATATGCAGAGCTCGGTCGGCAAGCGCTACGCCGGCAAGCTTCAGGAAGCGCCGAGCCTGCTTCGGGGTTTCCACCACCAGATGGTCGAGTCGTTGCAGGATGGCGAGCGTCGCGGCCGGCAGCGTCTGGATCGGAGCTCCGTCGCCGAGCACGCTGGGCACGAGGTAGAGCGTGGCGGGCATGGGCTGGCTGGGCAGGCGTGGTCGACGATGCGGGGTTTAGAGCGGGCTGACGCCTTCGGCCGCCAGCAAGTCGAGCAGTGCGATCAGGGGCAAACCGAGCAAGGCGGAGGGGTCGTCGCTGCGCACCCGATCGACCAGCGCGATACCGAGTCCTTCGATGCGCGCGCTGCCGGCGCAGTCGTAGGGCTGATCCGCGCGGAGGTAGGTCTCGATCACGTCCGAGGCCAGTTGCCGGAAATGGACCTCGGTCGGCACCAGCGCGGTCCGTTGCGTCGCGCGAGCGGCATTCAGAACGCACACCGCGGTATGGAACAGCACCGTGCGTCCGCTCATCGCGCGCAATTGCGCAACGGCGCCGGCGTGGTCGAGCGGCTTGCTGAACGCCGAGCGGCCATCGATGCTGGCAACCTGATCGGAGCCGATGATGAGGCTATCGGGATAGCGCGGCGCGACCGCACGCGCCTTTTGGCAGGCGAGTCTTGTCGCCAACGCGGCGGGCGATTCGTCGTGCAGCGGCGACTCGTCGATGTCAGCCGGACACACGCTATAGCGCAGCCGCAACTGCTCCAGCAGCGCCTTGCGATAGCGCGATCCGGACGCCAGGACGAGCCTGTCTTCGCTGGAAAACACCATGATTTTTGACACGAATTCGCGAAGATAATATCATCGCCCGCCTATGCCGGAGCAGGCTCTGATCGATGGCCTGAAGTTCGCCAGCGAAGGTCGGCGCCTCGCCGGCGAGCTGGCCTTGGCCGCGATGCCGAGGCTGCAGGACAGCACCTTCGAGCCGGCAGGGCGTGTGCACTATGCCTTGATCGGGACGACCGATCGGCACGGCCACCCGATCATCGAGGTGAGCGTGCGCGGGACCGTCCCGCTACAGTGCCAGCGCTGTCTGGAGCGTCTGGATTTCGAATTGGACCGAACGTCCCGGCTGGCGCCGGTTGCGCCAGGGGCACAGTTGCCGGATATCGCGGAAGAGGACCCCGACACTGAGGCGATTGCGGCAACCGAAGTAGCGAATGTCGCCGATCTGATCGAACAGGAAGTCCTGCTCGGATTGCCGTTGGCCCCGGTGCACGACCAGCCTTGTACGCCGGCGCAAGGGCCGAGCGCAGCGAAGGTCGAATCGCCGTTCGCGGTGCTGCGAACGCTGAAGCAGAAACAGGAGTAGGTTTTCATGCGCGGCCGCGCCGGCCGCGCCGGCGGATTCATTACGCAGGAGTCAGTCCATGGCAGTTCAGCAGAACAAGAAATCGCCGTCCAAGCGCGGCATGCACCGTTCGCACGATGCGTTGCCGTTGCCGGGCTTGGCGGTGGAGCCGACTACGGGCGAAGTTCACTTGCGCCATCACGTCAGCCCGACCGGTTACTATCGCGGCAAGAAGGTCGTCAAGACCAAGGCGGATTAGCGCGCCGGGCTCTCGCGACGAGCCGGACGCCTCAATGGACGTCACGGTCGCAGTCGATTGCATGGGCGGGGATCATGGTCCCCATGTCACCGTTCCAGCCGCCTTGGCCGGGATCGGTGGGCGCTCCGATCTGGACCTGATCCTGGTTGGGTTGCGCGATGTGATCGAAGCGGAGTTGCGCGCCCGCGGCGCCCAACCGGGTCCGCGGCTGCGCATCCATCACGCTTCGGAAATCGTCGCGATGGACGAGCCGGTTGCCTCGGCGCTGCGCACGAAGCGCGATTCTTCCATGCGGGTGGCGCTCAACCTGGTGAAAAGCGGCGAGGCGCAAGCGTGCGTGAGCGCCGGCAACACGGGTGCCTTGATGGCCGTATCGCGCTTCGTGCTGCGGATGCTGCCCGGTATCGAACGCCCGCCGATCGCCACCGTGCTGCCGACGATGAAAGGCCACGTCACGGTTCTGGATCTGGGCGCGAATGTCGATTGTACGCCGCACGACCTGCTGCAGTTCGGCATCATGGGCGCGACGCTGGTCTCGGCGCTGGAGCATGTGGAGCGGCCGAGCGTCGGCTTGCTCAACATCGGCGAAGAAGACATCAAGGGCAACGGTGTCGTGAAGCGCGCAGCCGATCTGTTGCGTGCGGGCGGGCTCAATTTCTACGGCAATGTCGAAGGCGACGACATCTATAAGGGAACGACCGACGTCGTAGTCTGCGATGGATTCGTCGGCAACGTGGCGCTCAAGGCTTCGGAAGGACTGGCGCAGATGTTGAGCGTGTTCCTGCGCGAAGAATTCACGCGCACCCCGTACAGCAAACTTGCCGCCCTGATCGCGCGGCCCGTGCTGGAGGCGTTCAAGCGCCGCGTCGACCACCGCCGCTACAACGGCGCGAACCTACTGGGGCTGCGGGGCATCGTCATCAAGAGTCACGGCTCGGCCGACATCGTCGCCTTCGAGCACGCGATCCATCGCGCCGCGGATGCGGTGCAAAGCGGCCTGCTGCGCAAGATCGGCGAGCGCATCGCTCTGACCGAGGAGGGTGCGGCGTGAGCTTCCCGGGCGAGGGGGGGCGTTGCGAGTTTCCCGGGCGAGGGGCCCCGCTTGCGGGGATCGACCGCAAAGCGAGCAACGCCGGCCACCGACGGCTTGGCGGTTCATCGGTCGCTCCGTTTCGGAGGTGGCCCCACGCAGTGGGGATCGACCGCAAAGCGAATCGACGCCAAGTCGCCGACGCCTTGGCCGTTGACCGGCATCGGCGGATCGGAGGCGGCGCGTGAGCTTGAACCATTCACGCATCATCGGCTGCGGCAGCTACCTCCCGGCCAAGGTCGTGAGCAACGACGAGCTGGCCCGCACGGTCGATACCTCGGACGAATGGATCTTCAGTCGCACCGGGATCAAGCAACGCCACATCGCCGCCGAGGGCGAGGCTACGAGCGATCTCGCGCTCGAGGCAAGCCGCAACGCTTTGGCAGCGGCCGGCATTTCGGCCTCGGCGCTCGATCTGATCATCGTTGCCACCACCACCCCGGACGTGATCTTTCCCAGCACGGCGTGCATATTGCAGGCGAAGCTCGGCGCCAGGACGGGCGCGGCATTCGACGTGCAGGCCGTGTGCAGTGGATTCATGTACGCCCTGGCCACGGCCGATGCCCTGATGCGCACCGGCGCCTATCGCAATGCGCTGGTCGTGGGCGCGGAGATCTATTCCCGTATCCTCGACTGGAAGGATCGCTCCACCTGCGTATTGTTCGGCGACGGTGCGGGCGCCATGGTGCTCACGCGCAGCGATGCACCGGGGATCATCGGCGCTCGCCTGCATGCCGACGGAGCTTATCGAGATATCCTGGCCGTGCCGGGCAGCGTGCGCAACGGCGAGGTGTGCGGCTCGCCTTACCTGACGATGGACGGCAACGCGGTGTTCAAGTTCGCGGTCAAGGTGCTGGGCGAAATCGTCGACGAGACGCTCGCTGCGCACGGTTTCGCGCGCTCGCAGCTCGACTGGGTCATTCCCCACCAGGCCAATATCCGGATCATCCAGGCCACGGCGCGGCGGCTGGAGATGCCGATGGAGAAGATCGTCGTGACCGTGGACAAGCACGCGAACACCTCGGCTGCCTCCATCCCGCTTGCTTATGACGTAGCCTTGCGCGACGGGCGCATCCGGCCGGGGCAGCTGGTGTTGATGGAAGGCGTGGGCGGCGGTTTCACCTGGGGTGCGGTTCTAACCCGGGTCTGAGAGCAGCGATGACATTTGCATTGATATTTCCCGGTCAGGGATCGCAGTCGGTGGGCATGATGAACGGCTTTGCCGAAAATTCCGCCGTGCGCGCGGCTTTCGAGGAGGCGGCCGAGGTGCTGGGGCGCGACATGTGGCGGCTCGCTCAGGAAGGTCCGGAAGAGGACCAGAATCTCACGGTCAACACCCAGCCATTGATGCTCACGGCCGGCGTGGCGGTGTTCCGCGCCTGGACGCAAGCCGGTGGGCGCGCCCCGAGCCTGCTCGCCGGCCACAGCCTGGGCGAATATTCTGCCTGGGTCGCATCGGGTTCGCTCCGATTTCGCGATGCGCTGCCGCTCGTGCGGCTGCGCGCGCAAGCGATGCAGGAGGCGGTGCCGGTCGGCACGGGCGCGATGGCTGCCATCCTCGGCCTGTCGGATGATGCGGTGCACGAGGCCTGCACCGAGGCCGCGCAAGGCGAAGTGGTCGAAGCGGTGAATTTCAACGCGCCGCAGCAGGTCGTGATTGCAGGCCACCGCGCGGCGGTCGAGCGCGCCGCGGCGGTCGCGAAGATGAAGGGCGCAAGGCGGGCGCTGTTGTTGCCTGTGAGTGCGCCGTTTCATTCCTCACTGCTCGCGCCCGCGGCGGAGCGCCTCGCCCAGGCTTTGGCGGACATCGAGTTGACGGCACCGGCCGTGCCGGTGGTGAACAATGTCGATGCCGCGCAGGTAGCCACGCCAGACGAAATCCGCAGCGCGCTGGCGCGCCAGGCGTGCCGGCCCGTGCGCTGGGTCGAAAGCGTACGGAGAATCGCGGATTCGAATGTCGACTGCATCATCGAATGCGGGCCGGGGCGAGTGCTGGCCGGGTTGACGCGACGTATCGCCCCCAGAGTCGAGTCGCTTGCATTGACCGACGAGGCCGCGGCTGCGAAGGCGCGGGAGGCGGTAGCTCATGGCTGAACAAGCAATGCCTGCAGGTCGCGTTGCCCTGGTCACGGGTGCGAGCCGGGGCATCGGACGCGCGATCGCATTGGAGTTGGGACGGCTCGGCGCGATCGTGGCCGGCACCGCGACCTCGGCGGCCGGTGCTGCGACAATCGCCGAGTATCTCGCTCAGGCGGGTATCCAGGGCGCGGGTTTCGCCATGGACGTGACCCGGGCCGACGAGGTCGAGCGCGTGTTCGGCGAGATCTCGGCGCGACTGGGCGAAGTCGCAATCCTGGTCAACAATGCCGGGATCACGCGCGACAATCTGCTGCTTCGCATGCGCGAAGACGAATGGCAAGCGGTCATCGACACCGATCTGACCGCCGTGTATCGTCTGTGCAAGCTGGCGATCCGCCCGATGATGAAGGCGCGCTGCGGGCGCATCGTCAACATCTCCTCGGTGGTCGGCGCCATGGGCAACGCCGGGCAGACCAATTATTCCGCGGCCAAGGCAGGGCTGATCGGTTTTACCAAGGCGCTCGCGCGTGAAGTCGGCAGTCGCGGCATCACGGTGAACTGCGTCGCTCCGGGCTTCATCGACACCGACATGACGCGTGTATTGAGCGAGGCACAGCGTGCTGCACTGCTCGCGCACGTGCCGCTGGCGCGCTTCGGCGATGCGGCCGAAGTCGCGGCCTGCGTCGGGTTCCTCGCCTCGTCCGGTGCGGCCTACGTCACCGGGTGCACGCTGCACGTCAACGGCGGGATGCTGATGGATTGAGCAGGAGCGCCGCTATGGCCGGGCTGGATTTGATAGAATTCGTCGATTTACTCAACCCCTGGCGGCGCGCTTCGCGCGTACAGGCAGGCTTAGCAGCAGATCTCATAGAAGGGGGAAGTCGATGGAGAATGTCGAACAACGCGTGAAGAAGATCGTCGCCGAACAGCTCGGCGTGAACGAGGCTGATGTCAAGAACGAATCGTCGTTCGTCAACGATCTGGGCGCCGACTCGCTCGACACCGTCGAGCTCGTGATGGCCTTGGAGGAGGAGTTCGAAACCGAAATTCCGGACGAGGAGGCCGAGAAGATCACGACCGTCCAGCAAGCGGTCGATTACATCAAGGCGCACGCAAGCAGCTGACCGCCGCCGGCGCTGCGCCGCTAGAAGCAACCGCAATCATCGTGTCACGCCGTAGAGTCGTCGTTACCGGGATGGGTATCGTGTCCCCGGTCGGCATCGGATTGCAGAACGCCTGGTCGAATATCGTCGCGGGCGGGTCGGGCATCACGCGGATCACGCATTTCGATGCATCCATGCTGGCCTCCCAGATTGCCGCGGAAGTGAAGGGGTTCGACGTCTCGAAGTACCTGCCTGCCAAGGAAGCGCGGCGCATGGATCGATTCATTCATCTCGGCCTCGCCGCCGCGATCGAAGCGATCGGCGACAGCGGGTTGCAGGTTACGGCCGACAATGCCGAGCGCATCGGCACCATTATCGGCTCGGGCATCGGCGGCCTGCCGATGATCGAGGATACGCACCAGGAGTACATGAAGAGCGGGCCGCGTCGCATCTCCCCGTTCTTCGTTCCCGGTACCATCATCAACATGGTCTCCGGCAACCTTTCGATCATGTACGGGCTCAAAGGCCCGAATCTTGCCATCGTCACGGCGTGCACGACCGCTGCGCACAGCATCGGCGAGGCGGGCCGACTGATCGAGTATGGCGATGCGGATGTCATGGTGGCGGGCGGCGCGGAGTCGACCGTATCGCCGATGGGGGTTGGTGGTTTCAGCGCCGCGCGAGCGCTTTCCACGCGCAACGACGACCCCGCGGGTGCGAGCCGTCCGTGGGACAAGGGGCGCGACGGATTCGTGCTCGGCGAAGGTGCCGGCGTGGTGGTGCTGGAGGAATACGAGCATGCGAAGCGCCGCGGCGCCAACATCTACTGCGAGCTCGCCGGCTACGGCATGAGCGCGGATGCGCACCACATGACCGCGCCGTGCGAGGACGGGGAGGGCGCGGCGCGCTGCATGGCCAACGCGTTGCGCAACGCCGGTCTCAATACCGATCAAGTGGACTACATCAACGCGCACGGCACCTCGACGGAGCTGGGCGACATCGCCGAAACCGTCGCGATCAAGCGCTGCTTCGGCGCTGCGGCGGAAAAGGTCGCGATCAGCTCGACCAAGTCGATGACGGGCCATCTGCTGGGTGCCGCCGGAGGCGTCGAGGCGATCTTCTGCGTGCTTGCGATTCGCGACCAGGTGGTGCCGCCGACGATCAATCTCACCGATCCGGACCCGCAGTGCGACCTCGATTACGTCCCCAACAGTGCCCGGAACATGCCGCTGGGGGTTGCGCTTTCCAATTCGTTCGGATTCGGCGGAACCAACGGCACGCTGGTCTTCCGCCGCATCTGAGCATCCGCAGCGTTCCCCTTTCTCCTTTCGCCGCATCGAGCCTGCCGTGATCCTGGTGGACGGACTGGTCAGCGAGTCGCTGAGCGCGCTCGACCGAGGCCTTGCCTATGGCGACGGCGTGTTTCGGACCATGCGGGCCGAATCCGGCAAGGTACTGCACTGGCCCCGCCACCATCGCAAGCTCGAGCACGATTGCGCCCGGCTCGGCATCGCGTGCCCCGCGGCCCCGGTGCTGAGTGCCGACATCGGTCGGATATTGCGCGCCGAGCCCGATTGCGTGCTGAAGATCATCGTCACACGCGGGCAGGGCGGACGCGGCTTTGCACCTCCGATGCATACCGAGCCGACGCGCGTGGTTGCGAGCTTTCCGCTGCCGCTCCCGCCACAGGACTGCGACGAGCACGGTGTTCGCGTCCGCTGGTGTTCGACCCGTCTCGCCGCACAACCGGCGCTTGCGGGCGTCAAACATCTGAACCGCCTGGAGAACGTGCTTGCCCGCAGCGAGTGGACCGATCCCACGATTGCCGAGGGCATCATGTTGGACGCCGGCGGCGATGTGGTCGAGGGCACGATGAGCAACATCTTCATTCTCGAGCAGGGTCGGCTGATCACGCCGTCGCTGGAGCGTTGCGGCGTGGCGGGTGTGCAGCGCGAGCGCCTGATCGCCCTGGCGGAGCGGATCTGCCGCGGCAGCGAGGTCGGCTCCGTCTCGCCGCCGCGGCTGCTCGCGGCCGATCAGGTGTATCTGCTCAACAGCGTGATCGGCGCATGGTGGGTATCCGCGCTGGAAGCTCGCACCTGGAAACGGAGCGAGCTTACGCCCGTGCTGCAGTCGGCCCTGCGAGCAGACGATGGCTAGGCTTCGCATGCGCTCATGGCGATGGATCGGCGGTGTCGTTCTTTGCGCGATCGTCGTCGCCTGCGCGTGGCTCGCGTCGTTCGTCTGGCGCCCGCTCGATTTTTCGGGCGAGATGCGCGAGTTCGACATCGAGCGTGGCGCGAGCTTGCGCACCGTGGCGCGCCGCTTGCACAAGGTGGGTGTCTTGCCCGATGCGTGGCGCTTCGAGCTGCTCGGACGTATCTCGGGTCGCGACGACGACTTGAAGGCGGGAAGCTACCAGCTCGATGCGAACTGGTCGGCGCTCGAGCTGCTGAACGCGATCACCGGCGCGGCCGCGGTTCGGCTGGACCGCATTGCGTTCGTCGAGGGCTGGACCTTCCGTCAGCTGCGCGGCGCGCTCGACGCGCATCCGTCGCTCAGGCACGATACGGCCGCGCTCTCCAATGCCGAGGTCCTGCAGCTGCTCGGCATCGCACGGCCGAGCCCGGAAGGGCTGTTCTTTCCCGACAGCTACTACTTTCCCAAGGGCACGACCGATGTCTCGGTCCTGCGGCGCGCGGCGCTGCGCATGGAGGCGATGCTCGCACGGCAATGGGCGCAACGCAGCACCGGACTCCCGATCCGGGACTCGTACGAGGCTCTGATCGTCGCCTCGATCGTGGAGAAGGAAACCGCGCTGGAGGCCGACCGCTCGCTCGTGGCCGCGGTGCTGCTCAATCGTCTGCGCAAGGGCATGCGCCTGCAGGCCGATCCGACCGTGATCTACGGCTTGGGAGAAAGCTTCGACGGAAACCTGCGCCGGCGCGATCTGGAGGCCGACAGTCCGTACAATACCTATGCACGCCCGGGTCTGCCGCCGACGCCGATCGCGATGCCGGGGCTTGCTTCGCTCGCCGCGGCGGTGAATCCGGCCGCATCGTCGGCGCTGTACTTCGTCGCCCGCGGCGATGGCAGCAGCCATTTCTCCGACTCGCTCGACGAGCATAACCGCGCCGTGAACAGGTATCAGCGCCAGCCGGGAAACGGTCGATGACAGGCAGGTTCGTCACGCTCGAAGGCATCGACGGCGCCGGCAAGAGCAGCTTCATCGGCTGGATCGAGGGCCGGCTGCGCGCTAAAGGAGTCGATGTGGTCGTTACGCGCGAGCCCGGCGGAACGGCAGTGGGCGAGGAATTGCGGCGCCTGGTGCTGAACGCCGAGATCGATCCGGTGAGCGAAGCCTTGCTGCTGTTCGCCGCGCGCAAGGAGCATCTCGTACGCCTCGTCGTGCCGGCACTGAAACGTGGCGCCTGGGTCGTGTGCGACCGCTTCACCGATGCTACCTTCGCATACCAGGGCGCGGGGCGCGGCGTCGACACCGAACGCCTTGCAATGCTCGAGGGCTGGATTCAGGCGGGGCTGCGGCCCGATTGCACCATCCTGTTCGAGCTGCCGGTTGCCGTGGCGCGAGCTCGCAGCGCGGGCGCGCGCGCCCCCGATCGCTTCGAATCGGAGCAGCAGGCGTTCTTCGAGCGCGTACGCCAGGGCTACCTCGCGCGTGCGGCGCGCGACCCGGACCGATTCCGTATCATCGATGCATCGCTATCGATGGCAGAGATCGAGGCGCAGCTTGCGGCGATCGATTGGCTACGATGAGTTACACCGTGTTCGACTGGCAGAAGTCCGCCTGGGAGCTGAGCCGTGCAGCACTCGCTCGCGGAGCGCACGCATTGCTGTTTGCCGGCGCGCGGGGCTGTGGCAAGCGCGAGCTCGCGCTAGCTCTGGCCGCGGCGTATCTGTGCGATGCGCCGCAGCCCGATGGGCGCGCCTGCAACCAATGCGAAAGTTGCCGCTGGCTCGCGGCCGGCTCGCATCCGGACTTCGCGTTGGTGGAGCCGGCGGCCGAAGACGATGATGCCGAGCCGAAGACGAGGCCAGCGCCCAAGCGCTCGAACGCGATCACCGTCGACCAGGTCCGCGGGCTGTCCGATCTTATGTCGATCACGGCGCATCGCGATGCGGGCAAGGCGATCGTCGTGCATCCGGCCGAGGCGCTCAACGTCGCGGCTTCGAACGCGCTGCTCAAAAGCCTCGAGGAGCCCCCGCCACGGACGGTCTTCCTGCTCGTTTCGCATCGGCCTGCGCTTCTGTTGCCCACCGTGCGCAGCCGCTGTCAGCTCGTGCCCGTGCGTATCGACGATCCAGCTCCCGCGCGGGCCTGGCTCGCAGCCAATGCCGAATGCGACGACCCCGAGCTGGTTCTCGCCCTGGCGGGCGGTGCGCCGCTGGCCGCGGTCTCGATCGCCGAGGATCCTGTCTGGTCGCGCCGGGCCGGCTTTCTGCGCGCGCTGGCCGCGCCTGACGCCGATCCGGTGCGAATCGCCGACCTGTACCGCGACCTCCCGCCGGCACAGGTGTTGTCGTGGTTGCAGACCTGGACCTTCGACCTCGTCCAGATCCGTTTCTGCGGACGCGCCCGCTATCATCGCGACATGGAACCGATCGCGGCCGGCGTTGCCCAATTGCTGGAGCCGATCGAGGCGACCCGGCTGCACCGAAGCTTGCTCGCCCTGCAGCGGCACGTGAACCATCCCTTGAATGCGCGCCTGTTCGTCGAGCATATGCTGATCGCGTACCGACAAGCCTTGGCACACAACGCCATCCCGGTATGAACATCCCGTCGGACGCGAGCCTCGTCGACTCGCATTGTCATATCGATTTTCCGGAGCTCGCCGCAGATATCGCGGGGGTGCTCGAGCGCATGGCCTCCAACGGCGTCACGCATGCCTTGTGCGTGAGCGTGAACCTGGAAGACTTTCCGCGCATCCTGAAGCTCGCTCGCAGCCACCCGAACATCTTCGCCAGTGCCGGAGTTCACCCCGATCACACCGGCGCGGAGCCGAGCGAATCTCAACTGTGCTCGGCGGGCAGCGAGGAGCGCGTCGTCGCGATCGGGGAGACCGGGCTCGATTACTACCGCACCGCCGGCGACCTCGAGCCGCAGCGGGAGCGTTTTCGGCGCCACATTCGCGTCGCGCGCGCGCTGGGAAAGCCGCTCATCATCCATTGCCGGCAGGCGGCCGAGGACTTGCTGCGCATCATGGACGAGGAGGGTGCTGCGCAAGCGGGCGGAGTGATGCATTGCTTCACCGAGTCCTGGGAGGTCGCCTCCCGCGCCATGGCGATGAACTTCTACATCTCCTTTTCGGGCATCGTGACGTTTCGCAATGCCGCGGCGCTGCGTGAAGTGGCGCTGCAGGTACCGTTGGAGCGGATACTGGTCGAAACCGATTCGCCGTACCTGGCACCGGTACCGCACCGGGGCAAGACCAACGAGCCCGCCTTCGTGCGCCACGTCGCCGAGGCGATCGCCCAGTTGCGTGGCGGTTCGCTGCAGCAGCTCGCCGCCGCCACAACCGCCAATTTCAATAAATTATTTCATGCATTCTAGAGGTATCTTGTTATCTTTGAATCGTATTTTGGTTATTCTTGGATTTCTGATCAGCGCCGGCGCAGCGCATGCAGCCGATTCCTACGAAGAGATGCTGGCGGCGGTGAAGAACGGCAACGTCCCGGTCATCAACGAGTTGCTCGGCAAAGGTATCGACGTCGATTCCACGGATCGCGCCGGCAGCACCTTGCTGATGACCGCGTCGAGCCTCGGCAAGCTCGACGCCGCCAAAGCTCTGGTGGCGCACAAGGCGAACGTGAATGCGCGCAACCAATATGGCGAATCGGCACTCATGATGGCGGCAATCCGCGGCCATCGCCCGGTGGTCGAGTACCTTCTCGGCAGCGGCGCCGAGGTGAATCCGCCCGGATGGACGCCGCTCATGTTCGCTGCGGTCAAGGGCCACGACGAGATCGCGCGCATGCTGCTCGACAAGGGCGCCAATGTGAACGCCTCGTCGGAGAACGGAACGACGGCGCTGATGCTGGCGGTGAAGGAAGGCAACCTCGACGCCGTGCTGTTGCTGCTCGAACGCGGTGCCGCGCCGAATCTGCGCAATCTCGCCGGGGCCACGGCGCTCGGGCTGGCGCTCGAGGGTGGTCGGAAGGACGTTGCCGCTGTGCTGATTCGGGCTGGGGCGGAACAATAAGGACGGCCTAAGCGGGATTCCCCGGGATTTGCCGGCAGTACGTAACGTCGCCTAATGTGTATTATGTTAAATCTGCGATAGTGAACATTTCTTGTATCGAGCTTACAGAGGCCTGCCCCCACCCGGGGGACCGCACGACGCAAGCGTCGGGCACCAGGTGCTCGACTCAGATCGCCTCGCTCGCAGCGCGCTCGAGCTGCTCGGCTGCCCATTGGTTGAGGCTCTTGCCGGCGATTGCGGCCGCTACCGCCGCCTGGGCATGGACCTCCGGGGCGACCCGCAGCAAGAGCTTGCCCGAATAGGGCTTGTTCGGCTCCTGGCCAAGCTGCTCGCAGGCGGAAAGATAGTCCTCCACCGCCGTCTTGAACGCGCGTTCCAGCTCGGCGACCGAGCGGCCGTGAAAGCCCACGATATCCCGAATGCCGGCCACATGCCCAACGAAGATCCGGTCTTCGGCATCGAACTCTACGCGCGCAGCGTAACCCTTGTACATCATCGACTTCATGGCTGGAATGCTATCATTTTCTGATAGCTTTCAGACCCACGGAAGCCGGTCACGGCGCCGCGGCGAGCGGTCTCGCCACCGGCGCGGCGCCGCGGTTCTCCGGCCATTCCGCCACCGGCAGTCCTTTCGCGCGCAGAAAGTCCGGATTGAACAGCCGCGCCGCGTAGCGTTGCGCGCCGTCGCACAGCAACGTCACGATCGTATGCCCGGGTCCCAGATCGCGGGCCAGCCGCATGGCGCCGGCGACATTGATTCCGCTCGATCCGCTCAGGAAAAGCCCTTCGGATTCGACCAGCTCCGGCCGCGAGCGCACGATCGTGGGGGGTACGGCGTGCCGCGGCTGTGCGTCAGCCGGTGAAAGCCGAAATGCCCGTCTGGCTGCGGCCGAGGACGAGGGCGTGCACGTCGTGCGTGCCTTCGAGCGTGTTGACGGTTTCCAGGTTGAGCAGGTGGCGGATGACGTGGAATTCGTCCGAGATGCCGTTGCCGCCGTGCATGTCGCGCGCCATGCGGGCGATCTCGAGCGCCTTGCCGGCGGAGTTGCGCTTGAGCAGTGACATCATCTCGGGCGTGGCCTTGCCCTGCTCCCGCAGCCGGCTCACGTGCAAACAGGCGAGGAGCCCAATGCCGATCTCGCTCTGCATGTCGGCGAGCTTCTTCTGGATGAGCTGGTTGGCGGCGAGCGGGCGGCCGAACTGCTTGCGCTCGAGGACGTAGTTGCGCGCCGCATGCCAGCAGAATTCCGCAGCGCCCATGGCACCCCAGCAGATCGCGAAGCGTGCGTTGTTCAGGCACCCGAACGGACCCGTGAGGCCGCGCGCACCCGGCAACAGGTTGTCGTCGGGCACGAATACATCATCCATCGCGATCTCGCCCGTGGGCGAGGCACGCACCGAGAACTTGCCTTCGATCTGTCGCGTTTGCAGCCCCTTCATGCCGCGCTCGAGGATGAAGCCGCGGATCGTTCCGGAGTCGTCTTTCGCCCACACCACCATGATGTCGGCGATCGGCGCATGCGTGATCCAGAGCTTGCTGCCGCTCAGCCGCCAGCCGCCGTCGACCTTGCGCGCGCGGCTTGCCATGCTGCCGGGATCCGAGCCGTGGTCGGGCTCCGTCAAGCCGAAGCAGCCGAGGAGCTCGCCCGTCGCCATCTTCGGCAGATACTTCTCGCGCTGCGCTTCGGTGCCGTAGGCATAGATCGGCGTCATGGCGAGCGAAGACTGCGCCGCGCAGGCCGAGCGGAAGCTCGTATCGACGCGTTCGAGCTCACGCGCCACCAGCCCGAAGCCCACGTAGCCGATCCCGGTGCAGCCGTAGCCGTTGAGCGTCGCGCCGAGGAACCCCATCTCGCCCAGCTCGCGCATCACCGAGATATCGAACGTCTCGTTGCGGTTGGCCTGCAGGATGCGCGGCATGAGCCGCTCCTGTGCGAACGTGCGTGCGCTGTCGCGGATGAGGCGCTCGTCTTCGGTGAGAAGTGAATCGAGCAGTAGCGGGTCTTCCCAGTCGAAGTGGCCGTCGGTGAGCGTCACCGAGGCCACATCGATTGGCGCGAGCGTCCTGGGGTCCGCTACGCTCGACATCGATGCGCTGCCGCGCGATTCGAACGGCGGATCAGACGCGTTCGAGAACGATCGCCATGCCTTGCCCGACGCCGATGCACAGCGACACCAGCGCGTAACGCCCGCCGGTGCGCTGCAGTTGGCGCGCGGCAGTGAGCGCGATCCGCGCACCCGAGCAGCCGAGCGGATGGCCGAGCGCGATCGCGCCACCGTTCGGATTGACCCGGCTGTCTTCGAGATCGACCTCGAGGCCCTTCAGGCACGCAAGCACCTGCGCGGCGAACGCCTCGTTGATCTCGATGACATCCATGTCCTTGACGGACAGCCCGGCACGATCCAACGCCTTCTTCGATGCTGGCACCGGACCGAAGCCCATGATGCGCGGCGGCACGCCCGCGGCGCCGGTGGCTAGGACGCGCGCGATGGGCTTTTTGCCTGCGCGTTCGCCCGCTTCGAGGCTGCCGATGAAAAGCGCCGCCGCGCCGTCGTTCACGCCGGAAGCATTGCCCGCGGTGGTGACGCCGCCATCGAATAGCGCGCGCAGCTTGGCGAGTGCCGCCATGTCGGTCTGCGGACGCGGATGCTCGTCGTCACCCACGACTTCCGGCGGCGCTTTCTTGCCCTTGTCGAGCGATACCGCCGTGATCTCCCCGGCAAAGAAGCCCTCGCCTTTCGCGGTCGCATATTTCTGCTGCGAGGCGTAGGCGAACTTGTCGGCCGCCTCGCGCGAGATGGAGAAGTCCTTGGCGAGATTGTCCGCGGTCTGCGGCATGGTGTCGTCGCCGAACTCCTTCACGATGCGCGGATTCGGGAAGCGCGAGCCGATGGTCGAATCGAAGATGCGCATGTCGCGGGAAAACGGCGATTCGCTCTTCCCCATGACGAACGGCGCGCGGCTCATGCTTTCCACGCCGCCGACGAGGAAGAGATCGCCCTCGCCCGCCGTGATCGCGTGCGCCGCATTCACGATGGCATTCAGGCCGCTGGCGCAATTGCGCTGCACGACCGAGCCGCCGAGCTCGATCGGAAGGCCGGCCAGGAGCCCGGCATGGCGCGCAATGCAACGGCTGTCCTCGCCGCCCTGGTTGGCGCAGCCGATGACCATGTCCTCGATGTGTTCGGCCTTGAACGGATTCTTGTCGACCAACGCACGCAGCACGCTGCCCAACATGTCGTCCGGGCGCACCGGCGCGAGCTTGCCGCCGTAACGACCGATCGGGGTGCGCGTACCGTCGTAGATATAGGCGTCGAGCATGACGTTCTCCTCTAGTTACTAAGCACCGGGTCCGGTGCTAGGTGTCCGGGGTGAGCAGCGATACGCCGAGGCGCGCACGGCGCGAAAGCCACAGGGTCGGGCGATAGCGCTGATCGGCGTAGACGCGTTGCATGTTCATGAGCACCTTCAGGATCCGGTCGGCGCCGAGGCGATCGCCGAAGGCGAGCGGCCCGTGCGGATAGTTGAGCCCGAGAGTCACCGCCTTGTCGATGTCGGCCGGCGTCGCGGTCTGATTCTGCGCCACCGAGCAGCCGATGTTCACGATCATGGCGATGATGCGCTGGGCGATGAAGCCGGGACTGTCCTTGGTCGCCACGACCGGAACGCCGTCCGAAGCGAGCAGCCCATGGGCGGCATCGCGATACGCGGGCTCGGTGATCGGGCAGGTCATGATCGTGCGCCGCTTGACCATCGGAAAGAGCGTATCGACCGCAACCGTGCGTTTCGGGTCGAGCCCCTGCTCGAGCGCGCACGTGGTCGTGTCCTCGCCGAATGGCGTCACCAGGATGAGCGCACCTGCACTGGGCTTGGCGGTCGATTCGACCGGTGCACCGAGCTTGTCGAGCAGTTGCACGAGCGCCGCGTGGCCCGCTGGCTCGGCCCTGCTTACCCAAACGCTTTGCGGCTTTGCGCCGGGCGCAGGCGCTTCGGGCGGCACAGCCTGTTCGCCGCTGGAATAGTCGTAGAACCCGCGCTTGGTCTTGCGCCCGAGGATGCCGGCATCGAGGCGGCTTCGCATCACGAGCGAAGGCCGGTAGCGCGCCTCGTGGAAGAACTGCATGTACAACAACTCCGATGCCGGCTGGGTGACGTCGAGCGCGGTCAGGTCCATCAATTCGAACGGACCCATGCGAAAGCCGCCGACATCGCGCATCACCCGGTCGACCTCGACGAAGCTGGCGATGCCCTCGGATACCAGGTGCGATGCTTCCAGCGAGTAGCCGCGTCCGACCTGGTTGACGAGAAATCCCGGTGCATCCTTCACCCGCACCGGCTCGCGCGTCATGCGCTTGCCCAACGCCATCAACGCGTCGCCCACCCACGGTTCGGTGAGCACGCCGTCGATCACTTCGACCAGGCGCATCAACGGAACGGGATTGAAGAAGTGAAAGCCGGCGAAGCGGCCGGGATGCTTCAGCTTGTTCGCGAGCAGCGTGACCGAGAGCGAGGAGGTGTTGGAAGCGATGATGCAATCGTCGGCGACGATCGCTTCGAGCTCGGCGAAAAGCTTCTGCTTGATGTCCGGATTCTCGACGACCGCCTCGATCACGCCATGACAGGGCTTGAGATCCACCGGGCCGTCGACGATCTGGATGCGCTCGGTGGCCGCGGTTGCCTGCTCGGCCGTCATGCCGCCCTTCTCGGCCGCACGCTTGAGCATGCCGTCGATGAATTTCAGCGCTTCCTGTGCGGCCCCGGGCTTGGCGTCGGTCAGTCGCACCCGGATGCCGCCGGCCGCCGCGACTTGCGCGATGCCTCGGCCCATGGCGCCTGCACCGATGACGCCGATCAACAGGTCGGGACGGTTCGCGTCGAATCCCACGGTGGTGTCTCCTGCACGATTGCGCTATGTTTGCTGTGCGAGTCGCCTCGGCAGCCGATGGCATGCGAGGCACGAGGTAAGCGGCAATTCTACAGCGTTCGACGCACCGGGGCACGGTGGAGCTGAGGACGACAATGGGGACCAACATCGGGAATCGCACGCACACGATTTCCACCGACCGAGGAGACGAGCCGGCGTCATGAAAGCGATACTCGAGCTTGCGAAAGCGCTTGCGGCCGGTACGACAACCAGTGAAGAGATCGCCGACGAAGCGCTGGCCGCCGCAACCCGGCCCGATGGCGAGGGCAAGCGCGTCTTCATCACACTCGATGCGGACAAGGTGCGGGCGCAGGCGCGATCCACCGATACGCTGCGCAAGGCCGGCATCGTGCCCTCCCCGCTGGCCGGTCTGCCGATTTCGATCAAGGACTTGTTCGATGTCGCCGGCGAAGTGACCTCGGCCGGCTCGGTCGCATTGCGCAACGCCGCTCCGGCAACCGCCGATTCGCCGGCAATCGCGCGGCTCCGTGCGGCCGGCGCGGTGCTCGTGGGTCGAACGAATCTCACCGAATTCGCCTATTCGGGGCTCGGCATCAACCCGCACTACGATACGCCGCGCAATCCCTACGATCGTGCAACGGGCCGCGTTCCGGGCGGATCGACCGCCGGCGGCGCGGTGTCGGTCACCGACGGCATGGCGGTGATCGGGCTGGGCACCGACACCGGTGGATCGACCCGCATCCCGGCCGCTTTGTGCGGCATCGTCGGCTACAAGCCGAGCAAGTTCCGCATCCCGACCGACAAGGTATTCCCGCTTTCCATGTCGCTCGATTCGATCGGGCCGATGGGCCCGAGCGTGGCGTGCTGCGCGCTGACCGATGCGGTGCTCGCCGGCGAACCGCCCATCGTGCCCGAGCCGGCGACACTTGCCGGCTTGCGGCTCGCCATTCCGAAGACGCTCGTGCTCGACGAGCTCGACGAGCATGTCGGCAACGATTTCAGGCGTGCGCTCGATCGACTGTCGAAGGCGGGAGCCCGGCTCGCCGAAATCGCACTTGCGCCCTTCGGCGAGATGAACGACATCAACAAGCCGGGCGGCCTGTCGCCGATGGAAGCCTATTATGTCCATCGCGACCTGCTCGAGCGCGACGGCGAGCGCTACGACCCGCGCGTGCGGCTGCGGATCCTGGGTGGCGCCAAGGCGACCGCCGTCGATTACTTGTGGACGCTCGACCGACGCCGCGACTGGATGGCGCGCGTGAGCCGCGAATTGTCGGCCTATGACGCTTTCATCATGCCGACCGTAGCCTGCATCGCGCCGCCGATTGCACCCTTGATCGCCGACGAGACCGCCTACCGGCGCACCAATGCGCGCGTGCTGCGCAATACCAACCTGATCAACTTTCTCGACGGCTGTGCGCTGTCGATACCATGCCATGAGCCGGGTGGCGCGCCGACCGGACTCATGTTGTGCGGATTGAACGCAACCGATGCGCGCATCTTCTCGATCGGCATGGCGATCGAGACGCTGTTCGAGCGAAGCCGCAGGGCATGAGCGATCCGAGCGTCACGGTGGTCGGCGCCGGCATCGTCGGCGTCGCCTCCAGCTTATGGCTGCAACGCGCAGGCTTCAAGGTCACGCTGATCGATGCGGGCGCGGTCGGCGAAGGCGCATCGTTCGGCAATGCGGGCAACATCAGTCCCGGCGCCGTCGTGCCGTATCTGATTCCCGGCATCTGGCGCGAGTCGCCCGGTTGGCTGCTCGATCCGGAAGGGCCGCTCGCGGTGCGTCCCGGCTACTTTCTCAAGGTGTTGCCCTGGCTCACCACCGCTGTGAAGTCGGCCAAGGAGGAAGCGGCACTGGCCACCTCGCGCGCCATGCACGCGCTGCATGGCGGCACGTTGCAAGCCTACGAAACGCTGACGCGCGGGACCGAGGCCGAGGACTTGATCGAGCTTTCGGGCCAACTCTACGTGTCCGAGAAGCCGAATACGGCCCAGGGCTCCGAGCTTGCGCAGCGCATGCGGGAGATGGCAGGCGTGAAGACGACGGTGCTCGACTGGATGGAGATCCGCGAGCTCGAGCCTTCGCTTGCACCCGTGTTCAAGAGCGGCCTCCTGCTGCCGAACAATGGTCGCTGCAAGAATCCGCATCAACTGGTCACAACGCTCGCACGCACCGCTGAGCGGGGCGGCGCGACCATTCTGCGCGGCAAGGTCGACGGCTTCCAGACCTATGGCGAACAGGTTCGGGCCATCGTGGTCGATGGCAAGCCGCAGGCGGTCGAGCGCGTCGTCATCGCGGCCGGGGCGGACTCGGCTGGCCTCGCGGCGCAACTCGGCACGCGCGTTCCGCTGGAAGCCGAGCGCGGCTACCACATCACGATCGCGGATCCGGGCGTTGCGCCACGAATGCCGGTTACCCACACCGACGCCAAGTTCGCCTGTTCGCCGATGAACGTCGGCCTGCGCCTCGCGGGAACCGTCGAGTATGCGGGCATCGATTCGGAGCCGAACTGGCGTCGCGCGGAACTGCTGAAGGCGCAGGCCAGACGCATGTTTCCGGGCGTGCGGCTGGACAAGGTCACGCGCTGGGCAGGCAACCGCCCCAGCCTTCCGGACGGCCTGCCGGTGCTGGGCACAGCGCCGAAGTTCGCCAACGCGTACTTCGCCTTCGGCAACTCCCACTTCGGCATGAGCGCGGGGCCGGTCATGGGCAAGGTGATCGCGGAGATCGTCGCGGGCGGCAAGCCGAGCATCGACGTGGCGCCGTTCGATCCGGCCCGATTCGGCAAGGGGCGAGCCGCGTGAGATCGGTGCTGTGCGCTGCCTGGTTGCTTGCCTTCGCAGCGAGTGCAGTGTCGCAAGACTACCCGACGCGGCCGATCCGCGTCGTCGTGCCGTTCCCGCCCGGTGCCGGCACCGATATCGTCGCACGCGCCGTCGCGCAGTCGCTCGCCGAGGCATGGAAGCAATCGGTGGTGGTGGACAATCGTCCCGGAGCAGGCGGCACGATCGCCGGTGAAATGGTGGCGCGAGGCAGTGCCGATGGCTAGACGCTCATGCTCGGCAACGTAAGCACGCTGGCGATCGCGAAGGCGCTGAACCCGCGTCTGAGCTACGACCCGCCGCGAGACTTCGCGCCGATCACCTTGATCACCACCAGCGAGAACGTGCTGGTGCTGCACCCTTCCGTCCCGGCCTCGTCGGTCAAGGCGCTCATAGCCTACGCCAAGGCCAATCCGCGCAAGCTCAACTTCGGCTCGTCGGGCAACGGCACCACCTCGCACCTGGGCGGGGCGATGTTCGCTCACGCGTCCGGCATCGAGATGACGCACGTGCCGTACAAGGGCAGCGCTCCGATGCTCACCGACTTGTTGTCGGGGCAGCTGCAATTGGCCTTTTCCTCCGTGCCCACCGCCCTGCCCCACATCAGAAGCGGGCGCCTGCGCGCACTGGCGGTCACGCGTCCTCAACGCTCCGCGATGCTGCCCGAGTTGCCCACCGTTCAGGAGGCAGCCGGTCTCGCGAGCTTCGAAATCTCGTTGTGGCAGGGCATCGTCGCGCCGGCAGCCGTACCGCGCGCGATCGTGGAAAAGTTGAACCGGCAGATCGTCGCGAGCCTGCGCACGCCGGAGCTCGAGCGCAAGCTCAACGCACGAGGGCTCGATGTCGTCGGCAGCACGCCGGAGCAGTTCGCGGCCTACATGCGCGAGGAGATCGCCAAGTGGACGCAGGTCGTCAAGGCGACCGGCGCGCGCATCGATTGAAGCGGTCGCCGCAGTGCAATCTTTGCGCCAGGTTGGTGAATCGTAATTTCGTTGTAATCGTCATTCCCGCGCAAGCGGGAATCCAGAACGAGACTGCCTGGACCCCCGCCCCCCGATAGGAGCATTCGGGGGCAAGCTTCGCGGGGGAGACAAACTTCTAACTCAAGACACTATATGCCGAGCGCGTAGCACGGGCGCCGGGGATCCGCGGCGCCTTCGAGCAGGCCGTTGTCCTCGTTCACCCGGATCGCGCACACCGCACCGGCGCGCCACTCCAGAGCTTGCCACGGCCCCACCTTGTGGCCGAGCTGCGCGAGGCGTTCGACGACGCTCGCATCCATGCGCGCTTCGACATTCACCCGTCCCGGGTGATACGCATGCGGCTCGGAAGAGCTGGGGAAGCTGTAGGTGGCGAAGCGCGGCGCTTCCACCGCGGCTTGCGGCTCCATCCCGAAGACCACGATGTTGAGCAGCACCTGCGTCATCGCCTGCGGCTGGATGTCATTGCCGGGCGAGCCGAATGGCATGAAAAGCTTCCCGTCCTTGAGCGCCATCGCCGGATTGGGCGTGAGGCGCGGGCGCTTGCCCGGCGCCATGACGGCGGGAATGGCGGGGTCGGTCCAGGATTGCGAGCCGCGCGAGGAAGGACACAGGCCGGTGCCCGGAATGACCGGCGTGGCGCTCGAGCCGTCGCTCGGCGTGGCCGAGAACGCGTTGCCCTGACGATCGACCGCGCACACGTAGGAGGTGTCCGCGGCGGGATTCGGATCGCCCGAGGCATCGGGCGGCAGCTTCGGCCCGGGTGGAAAGCCCGCGAGGTCTCCAGCCGGCGGCAGGCCGGGTGCGGCCGCATCGGGGCGAACGAGCTTGCGCCGCTCGGCGGCATACGATTCGGACAGCAGCACGTCGAGCGGCACGTTCACGAACTCCGGATCGCCGTAGTAGCGATGGCGGTCGGCGAATGCGAGCTTCAGCGCTTCGATCAACGTGTGCACGTATTGGGGCGAGTTGTGCCCCATGGCCTTGAGGTCGAAGCCGCTGAGCAGATTCAGCGTCTGCGGCAGCACCGGGCCTTGCGACCACGGCCCGCAGGCGTACACGTCGATGCCGTGAAAGCGCGCGTGTACCGGCTTCTCGAAGCGCACGTCGTAGCCGGCAAGATCCGCGAGCGTCACCCAGCCACCGTTTTCCTCGTGATAGCGCGCGATTTTTTGGGCGATATCGCCTGTGTAGAACGCGTCGCGCGCCGCCTTCAGTCCGGCCGCCCTGCCCTTGCCGCGATGCGCTGCCTCCTCATCGATCATGTACTGGATCGAGGCGGCGAGCTCGGATTGCACGAAGCGCTCGCCCGTTTTCGGCGCCTTGCCCTTGGGAAGGAACACGGCAGCGCTCGCCGGCCAGCGGCGATACGCCGGCTCGTGATCGCGGATGTACTCGGCCATGAACTCGTGCATGGCGAAGCCTTCGCGGGCGAGCCGGGTCGCTTCGCGTGCCACGTCGCCGAAGCTCATGGTGCCGTAGCGCTCCAGCGCGGTGATCCATGCCGCCGGTGCGGCCGGCATGACGGTGCGCAGAATACCCGGCGGCATCTTGCCGCCGTGGTGGTTGCGAAAGTGATCGAGCGAGGCCGCCTGGGGCCAGGTGCCCAGCCCATCGATATTGACGATCTCGCGCGTCTCCGCAAGGTAGATCATGATAGGCGCCACACCGGCGAAGTTCACGCGATCGGTCTGCAGGACGTTGAGCGCGATGCCCGCCGCGACGCCCGCATCGATGGCGTTGCCGCCGGCTTAGAGGATCTGGAAGCCGGCGTGAGCGGCGGAATAGTGTCCGGCCGCGATCATGTGGGCACCTGCACGTTCACCAGCAAGCCCAACGGGCTATTGCCGATTAGCGCAACCGGCGTGAGATCCTTGCGCGCGTCGAAAGTCAGCTTGATCATGTGCGGCGCGACTGCCAGTGTGCCGTTGGCGCCCACCATCAGCGTGTACCCATCGGGCGCCGCGCGCGCCGTAATCTCGCCCGCGATGCTGCCGCCTGCGCTATGCCGGTTGTCGACCACGAACTGTTGTCCCAGCATCTCGGACAGCCGACTGGCATAGATGCGCGCGACCACGTCGGTCGGCCCTCCGGCGGCTTGCGTGACGAGCAGTCGCACGGGGCGCACGGGATAGGCCGCATCGGACGGCTTCTGAGCGTGCGCTGGCATCGATAGTGCAGCCAGGCAGACAAGGACGACTGGGTGAAGGATGCGCATGCATGCCATGATCGTTCCCTTGGAAGGACCGTCGTTGACGTATGCCGCAATGTCGCGCAATGGCGCTCGCATTACAAGCGCTTGTTGCGCCCCGGGGCGTAAACAATTCTTGCCGCCCTGCCGGCTGGGTTCAGTACTGCTCGCGCGGAAAGATCGCTCCCCGGGAACGGCTGAAGCGCGCCACCTGCCAGCCAAGGATCAGGGTTTCCGCCACGAACGCGGCGCCGACCGCGGCCACGCCGACGGCCGCCCCGTTGAGGTTTGGTGCGATCAGGGTGATGCTGCCAACCGCGGTGACGACCAGCAGCCGGATCACGGCGCTGCCACCGATCGCGCGAGTCTGGCGCATGGCCGAGAGCAGTCCGCGTAAGAGCGACGCGTAGCCCCAGAAAACGACCACGACCAGCATCATCTGGACGCCGGGCCGCGCATAGTTGCTCAAGGACTCGGTCAGTCCCATGACGCCGCCGAGGATCACCTCGCGCATCGGCGTATAGAACAGAAGTCCGACCAGGACCACATAAACGAGCGTGACGCGATTCGCAAAACGGAACAGGACGCTCATGTCGCGGCGGCTGTGCACCAGCGCCTGAGCAGTCTGCGCCATGTTGCGCAAAGGCGAGGCGACCAGGGATTTCAGGCCGTTCACCACGCCGAAAGCGGCAAGCGCCAGGTCCGGGTTGGCGAGGCGGCCGAGGAAGAAGTTGATGACGAAAGTCACTCCGTTCTCGGTGACCTGGGTGATCATCAGCGGCCATGAGAAGGTCCACATCTGACGATACGATGCATGCTCCGCACCGTCGCGCGGGAGCTCGGCATAGAACGGCCGGCTGACCCAGTACATGTAGAGCGCTTCGACGGACATGCAGCCGACGAGCGAGGCAGCGCCGGCGACGGCGCCTTCCAGCCAGAACGGCAGGACGAGGAGCATGAGCGCCTGCGACCCCAGCCGGATCATGGTGGCATGCGAGATGAGGATGGTGCGCCGGTGCAGCATGCAAAGCGCGGTGCCCAGGTTGCGGATCTGATTGGGGAAGATCCACAACCCCATGACCGCCGAAGCCGCTTTCGCCAATCGCACCACGCCTTCGCTCGCGCCCATCATTTCGCCGAACAGCCAGTCGCCGAGCGGCGTGAGGGCAACCGACTGGATAACGAGGAACGGCGCCAGCGAAACCGCCAGATAAAAGCGCGCCACCCGCCAGAACGAGCGCTTGTCTGTAACGAACGACATCGCCGCCTGGGTTTCGATGCCGACGACGCCGCTGAAGGTGGTGTTGAAGGCGAACGCGATGCTGAATGCGGCAAGCGTCGTGGTGGGATCGCCGAGACGGGCGAGGAAGGCGTGCACGAGCGAGTGCGAAAGCTGGTGCAACTCGGTCGTGAGAATCAGCGGAGCGAAGAA
>WHTS01000019.1:15111-74988 GCA_009377585.1 Betaproteobacteria bacterium | reverse complement strand
CTAGACGTATTTGACTTCGAGTATCTCGTACTCGCGCGTGCCGCCCGGGGTATTGACCTCGACCACGTCGCCGGCGTATTTGCCGATCAGCGCGCGCGCGATCGGCGAGCTGATCGAGATCTTGCCCTGCTTGAGGTCCGCCTCGTCCTCGCCGACGATCTGATAGGTCATGACCTGGCGCGCATCCATGTCTTCCAGCTCGACGGTCGCGCCGAACACGCAGCGCCCGTCCGCGTCCAGCCGACCCGGATCGATCACCTGCGCATTGCCGAGCTTGGCTTCGACTTCGGCGATGCGGGTTTCGATGAAGCCCTGGCGCTCCTTGGCTGCATCGTATTCGGCGTTCTCCGACAGATCGCCGTGCGCACGAGCCTCGGCGATCGCGGTGATGACCGCCGGGCGTTCGACCGTCTTCAGCCGCTGCAGCTCGCTCTTGAGCTGTTCTGCCCCGTTGATAGTGACCGGTATGCGCCTCATGTGACTGGGTCCTTGAATCCATCTTCGACGGCGGATCTCGCCAGGCTGGCGTGCAGCCGCTGCAGCCGGTACGGCCGGAACTCGTGCGCACCGAGCAGCCCCGCGCACGCAGCCCGTGCCCCGGCCACCGTCGTGTAGTAGGTGACTCGCGCCTCGAGCGCCGCATGCCGGATCGCGTAGGAGTCCCGCAGGGCCGAGCGCCTGTCCTCCACCGTGTTGATGATAAGAGAAAAGTCGCCGTTCTTGATCATGTCGACGACGTTCGGCCGGCCTTCTTTGACCTTGTTGACCGGAGTCACGTCGATCCCGGCCGCGGCCAAGGCCGCCGCCGTGCCGCGCGTGGCATAAAGAGAGAACTCGAGCCGAGCAAGCGCGCGGGCGACATCGACCAGCGGCGGCTTGTCCGCGTCGCGCACGCTCAGAAAGACCTTGCCCGTGCTCGGCAGCCTCTGCCCGGCCGCAGCCTGCGATTTCAGGAACGCCTCCGAGAAGCTGTGGCCGATGCCCATCACTTCGCCGGTCGATTTCATCTCCGGGCCCAGGATCGTGTCGGCGCCGGGAAACTTGATGAACGGGAACACCGCCTCCTTCACCGAGTAGTACGGCGGCACCAGCGTGTCGGGGACGTTCTGCGCCGAAAGCGACTTGCCTGCCATGCAGCGTGCGGCGACCTTCGCCAGCGGCACGCCGGTTGCCTTGGACACGAACGGCACGGTGCGCGAAGCGCGCGGGTTGACTTCCAGCACGTAGATGGTCTCGCCCTGAATCGCGAACTGCACGTTCATCAGGCCCACCACATCGAGCGCCTTGGCGAGCGCGATGGTCTGGCGCGCGATCTCGTCCTGGACTGCGGGCTCGAGGCTGAACGGCGGCAGCGAACACGCCGAGTCGCCCGAGTGCACGCCCGCCTCCTCCACGTGCTCCATGATGCCGCCGATCACCACGCGTGTGCCGTCGGCAACCGCGTCCACGTCGACTTCGGTCGCAGCGTTGAGGAAGCGGTCGAGCAGCACCGGCGAATCGTTCGATACCTTGACCGCCTCGCGCATGTAGCGATCCAGATCCGAGGGCTCGTGCACGATCTCCATGGCGCGTCCGCCCAGCACGTAGCTCGGCCGCACCACCAGCGGATAGCCGATCTCCTCGGCGAGGCGCATCGCTTCAGCCGGGTCGCGCGCGGTGCGATTCGGCGGCTGGCGCAGACCGAGCGTCTCGATCATCTGCTGGAACCGCTCGCGATCCTCCGCGCAGTCGATCATGTCGGGCCTGGTGCCGATGATGGGCACCGCGTTTCGTTCCAGATCGCGCGCGAGCTTCAGCGGCGTCTGGCCGCCGAACTGCACGATCACGCCTTCCGGCTTTTCCACCGCGACGATTTCCAGCACGTCCTCGAGCGTGAGCGACTCGAAATAGAGCCGGTCGGAGGTGTCGTAGTCGGTCGAAACCGTTTCCGGGTTGCAGTTGACCATGATGGTCTCGAAGCCGTCATCGTGCAGGGCAAAGGCCGCGTGCACGCAGCAGTAATCGAACTCGATGCCTTGGCCGATCCGGTTCGGGCCACCGCCGAGCACCATGATCTTGCGCCGCTCGCTCGGCTGGGCTTCGCACTCCTCCTCGTAGGTCGAGTACATGTATGCCGTCTTGGTCGCGAACTCGGCCGCGCAGGTGTCGACGCGCTTGTAGACCGGACGGATGCCGAGCGCCTGGCGCCTTGCGCGCACGTCCGCCTCGGTCGACCGGGTCAGCCGCGCAAGCCGCCGGTCGGAAAATCCGCGGCGTTTGAGCTCCCGCAATGCATCGGCCGGCAGCGTATCGAGCGCTAGAGCGCGCACTGCGGCCTCGCGCCGCACCAGATCCTCGATCTGCACCAGGAACCAGGGATCGATATGCGAGGCAGCATGCACCTCTGCTACGGTGAGGCCGATGCGAAAGGCGTCGGCGACATACCACAAGCGTTCGGAGCCCGGATCGGCCAGCTCGCGCTCGATCAGCTCGCGCTCGCACGAGCGCTCGTCGAGACCGTCGCAGCCGGTTTCCAATCCGCGCAAGGCCTTCTGCAGCGATTCCTGGAACGTGCGCCCGATCGCCATCACTTCACCCACCGACTTCATCTGCGTGGTGAGACGCGCATTGGCCTGCGGGAATTTCTCGAACGCAAACCGCGGCACCTTCGTGACCACGTAGTCGATGGTCGGCTCGAACGACGCCGGCGTAGCGCCCCCGGTGATCTCGTTGCGCAGCTCATCGAGCGTGTAGCCGACCGCGAGCTTGGCCGCAACCTTGGCGATCGGGAAGCCAGTCGCTTTCGAGGCCAGCGCCGAGGAGCGCGACACGCGCGGATTCATCTCGATGATGACCATGCGCCCGTCGTGCGGGTTGATGCCGAACTGCACGTTCGAGCCGCCGGTATCGACCCCGATCTCGCGCAGGCACGCGATCGAGGCGTCGCGCATGATCTGGTATTCCTTGTCGGTGAGCGTTTGCGCGGGCGCGACGGTGATCGAATCGCCCGTGTGCACGCCCATCGCATCGAAGTTCTCGATCGAGCACACGATGATGCAGTTGTCGTTGCGATCGCGCACGACCTCCATCTCGAACTCTTTCCAACCGATCACCGACTCCTCGATCAGCAGCTCGCGCGTGGGCGATGCATCGAATCCACGCTCGCAGATCTCGACCAACTCCTGGCGATTGTAGGCAATGCCGCCGCCGCTACCGCCCAACGTGAACGATGGTCGGATGATGGTCGGAAATCCCACCAGCGCCTGCACCTGCAGCGCTTCTTCCATGCTGTGCGCCAGCGCCGAGCGCGGGCTGGAGAGCCCGATGCGGCTCATCGCCGCCTTGAACTTCTCCCGGTCTTCTGCCTTGTCGATCGCCTCGCGCGAGGCGCCGATCATCTCCACCTGGTATTGTTCGAGCACGCCCTGGCGCGCCAGGTCGAGCGCGCAATTGAGCGCGGTCTGCCCGCCCATGGTTGGCAGCAGCGCGTCCGGGCGCTCGGCGGCGATGATGCGCTCGAGCACCTGCCACTGGATCGGTTCGATGTAGGTCGCGTCCGCCATCTCCGGGTCGGTCATGATGGTGGCCGGATTGGAATTGACCAGCACGACCCGGTAGCCTTCCTCGCGCAGCGCCTTGCAGGCTTGCACGCCGGAATAGTCGAATTCGCACGCCTGGCCGATGACGATCGGCCCGGCCCCGATGATGAGGACCGACTGGATGTCAGTGCGTCGCGGCATCCCCGTCTTTCCTGTCCATCATGTCGACGAACCGATCGAACAGGTAGTCGACGTCGTGCGGGCCCGGGCTCGCCTCGGGGTGGCCCTGGAAGCAGAACGCCGGCCGGTCGGTGAAGGCGAAGCCTTGCAGGCTGCCATCGAACAGCGATACGTGCGTGACACGGGTGTTCGCGGGCAATGTATCGGACGCAACCTCGAAACCGTGATTCTGGCTCGTGATCAGCACCCGCTTGGTATCGACGTCGAGCACCGGATGGTTGGCGCCGTGATGGCCGAACTTCATCTTGCGCGTGCGCCCTCCGGCAGCCAATCCCATGAGCTGGTGCCCCAGGCAGATGCCGAATACCGGGATGCGCGTATCGAGCAGCTCGCGAATCGCCTCGATGGCGTAGCCGCACGGCTCGGGGTCGCCCGGCCCGCTGGAGAGGAAGACGCCGTCGGGATGAAGCGCCAGCACCTCCCTGGCGCTGGTCTGCGCCGGCACCAGCTTCACCTCGCAGTCGCGCGTGGCGAGCTTGCGCAGGATGTTGCGCTTGACGCCGAAATCGTAGGCCACCACCCGGCGCCTCGGCTGTCTCTGCCGCCCATAGCCCGACCCGAGCTGCCACTCGGTCTCGTCCCAGCAGCCTTGCTCGGAGCAAGTCACCACTTTTGCGAGATCCATGCCGGAGAGTCCCGGGAACGCGCGCGCGGTGGCGAGCGCTTCGGCTTCGTCGATCCGCCCGGCCATGACACAGCCCGCCTGCGCGCCCTGATCGCGCAACAGGCGCGTGAGCTTGCGCGTGTCGATGCCCGCGATGCCGACCACGCCGTATTGGCGCAGGTACTCGTCCAGGGCGAGGTTCTTGCGCCAACTGCTCGGCGCGAGCGCCAACTCGCGGATCACCAGTCCGGCGACCTGCGGGCGGCTCGCCTCCACGTCTTCGACATTGACGCCGGTATTGCCGATGTGCGGGTACGTGAGTGTGACGATCTGGTTGCAGTAGGAGGGATCAGTGAGGATTTCCTGATAACCGCTGATCGCGGTATTGAATACGACTTCGCCGCAGGCGATCCCATCGGCGCCTATGGATACGCCACGGAACACCGTTCCGTCGGCGAGGGCGAGGATGGCAGGTTTCGACACGCGAGCTCCGGAGGCAACAGACATGCGAAGCGGGATGCGCCATCGGCCCATCCCGCTCGAAGTCGGGAAATTATATCCGACGCCCCGCGAGGCGGGCAAACGACGACGCCTACCGAAACAACTACCCGACTACCGAAGGGGCTCAGCGCAGGCCGAGCACGTCCTGCATGTCGAACAGTCCCGACGGCTTCGATTGCAGCCAGCGCGCGGCACGTATGGCACCTTGCGCGTACGTCGCCCGGCTGGAGGCCTTGACGCTCACTTCGACCCGCTCGCCGCCGCCGGCAAAGAGCACCGTGTGGTCGCCGACGATGTCCCCGCCCCGGATCGCGGAGAAGCCGATGGATCTCGGATCGCGCTCTCCGGTGACGCCGTGGCGGCCGTGGACCGCGCACGCCGCGAGATCGCGGCCGAGCGTTGCGGCGATGATCTCACCCATCTTCAACGCTGTTCCCGAGGGGGCATCGACCTTGTGGCGGTGATGCGCTTCGATGATCTCGATGTCGTAGCCGTCGTTGAGCACCTGGGCGGCTTGCGCGATGAGCCGGAACGCGAGGTTGGTCCCCACGCTCATGTTCGGCGCCATGACGATCGCGATGTCGCCGGCACCCTTCGCGATCGAAGCGCCTTCGTCGGCGGAGAACCCGGTCGTGCCGATGACCATCTTCACCCCATGGCTACGGCAAGCGCTCAGGTGCGCCAGCGTGCCTTCGGGCCGGGTGAAATCGATCAGCACGTCGCTACCTGCGATGGCGGCGAGGTCGGCCTTGACCGGAACGCCGCAGGGCGAGCCGATCAGCTCCCCCGCGTCCTTCTCCACGGCCGGATGGCCGCGCGCTTCGAGCGCCGCATGCAAGTCGAGACCCGGTGCGTTCAAGACCGCTTCCAGCAATGCCCGGCCCATCCGTCCGCCGCTGCCCGCGATCGCAACTTTCATCGTGGCGCCCTTACAACCCGATCTTGTCCAGCAAGCGGCCGAAGAAGCCTTTTTCCTCGGCCGTTTCGGTGCCCGGCTTTTGCTCCGAGTCCGATTTCGAGTCGGACTTCTCGTGCGTCTGGCCCGCGAGTTTGCGCTCCGCATTGGCCATCGGGACCACGTCGCCTTCGATGCGCTTCAACGTATCGCCATCGAACAGCAGAACGAGGCGCCGATGCTCGACCACCTGGCCGCCCTTGTTGAGGTAGTAGACATAGTCCCAGCGGTTCTGGTGAAACGCATCGGCGATCGGCGGCGTGCCCATTACGAAGCGCACCTGCTGGCGCGTCATTCCGGGCTTCAATTTCGCTACCATCTCCTGCGTGACCACGTTGCCCTGCTGGATGTCCATCCGATACGGCTTCAGACCAGGCAGCATCGGCACCTTCTGGCAGGCGCCCAGCGTCAGGCAGATACCCGCCGCGACAGCGAGCAAGCGGCAGTAACGCGCAGCCGGCATGGGGTTCGTCTTGATTTGCAAGGGTGCGTAAACTCAATATGATAGCCTGAACCCATCCGGGACGCGGCGATGAACCCCAATCTCAAAAGTAGCGGCCTCAAGGCCACCCTGCCGAGGCTGCGCATCCTCAATCTGTTCGAGAATGCGAGCGTGCGTCACATGAGCGCCGACGATATCTATCGGCTGCTCATGCAGGAAGGGCTCGATATCGGACTGGCCACCGTGTATCGCGTGCTGACGCAGTTCGAGCAGGCCGGGCTGCTCATACGCCACCACTTCGAAAGCGGCAAGGCGGTATTCGAGCTCAACCAGGGCGGTCATCACGATCACCTGGTGTGTCTGCAATGCGGGCGCGTGGAAGAATTCTACGACGCGGAGATCGAGAAGCGTCAGGAGCGCATCGCGCACGAACGCGGTTTCAGCATCCATGAGCACTCGTTGTCGCTGTACGTCGATTGCACCAAGCCGGATTGTCCGCACAAGCCGGGCTCGCACGGCTAGACACTTTCCGGCGGTTTCGGTGGCCGACTCGCGCCTCAGGATGACGCCGCCCACCGGCTCGCTGCGCGCAACATCTCGGTGGCGTGCTCGCGTGTGGCGCGCGTGATCTCGAGCCCGCCCAGCATGCGCGCGAGCTCGTCGACCCGCAGCGACCCGTCCAGTCGCTGCACGCGGCTCGCGACCGCACCTCCGTGCTCGTCCTTGCTGACACGCCAATGGTGCTCGGCGCAGGCTGCGACCTGAGCCAGGTGGGTTACGCACATGACCTGGTGGCGCAGGGCCAGCCGCCGCAACATCCGGCCGACGATTTCGGCCACCCGCCCGCCGATGCCGGCATCGACCTCGTCGAAGATGAGCGTGGGCACCTGCGCGACCTGCATGAGCGCGCTCTGGATCGCGAGGCTCAGCCGCGACAGCTCGCCGCCGGACGCGACCTTCGCCAACGGACCGGGATCGACGCTCGCATGTGCGGCGACGCGAAACTCGATTCGCTCCATGCCGTGCGCCGTGGCTTCGGCCAGCGGCTCGATGGCGGCCTCGAAGCGCCCGCCGCTCAACGCAAGCTCTTGCATCGCGCTCGTCACCTCGCGGCCGAGCTTCGCCGCCGCCTTGCGCCGGGCGGCAGTCAACTTGGCCGCAAGTGGCCGATACGCCGCTTTGGCTTCCGCGATCTCGCGTTCGAGCCGGCTCAGATCGAGATCGTGCTCCAGTTCGGCCAGCCGCGCCTGCGCCGCCTGCAAGGCGCTTGGCAGCGCCTGCGGCGTAAGACGGAACTTGCGGCAGGCATCGTGCACGGCTTGCAGCCGGCTCTCGATCTGGGCGAGCCGCGCCGGATCGATGTCCAGGCGTGAGCGGTAACGCTCCAGCTCGTGCACCGATTCGCCGATCTGGATCTGCGCGCCCTCAATCATCTCGAGCACCGCGGCCAGCTCCGGATCGAGCTCGGCAGCCCGGCTCAAACGGCTTGCAACGGTAGCCATCAGGCGCGTCGCGGCAAGCTCGCCGTCCGCCAGCGTTTCGATCGCAGCCGACGCGGCTTCGATCAGGCTCGCCGCATTGGCTGCGCGCACGTGCTCGGCATTGAGCTCGGCCCACGGCTCCGGCTGAAAGTCCAGACGCTCCAGCTCGGCTGCCTGCCAGCGCAGCTCATCGCGCTCGAGCGCGAGGCGTGCGGCATCGCTGCGGGCGGCCGCGTAACGCGACTCGAGCTCGCTCGAGCGGCGGTAGAGCGCGCCCACTTCCCGGGCGAGATCGACACAGCCCGCGTAGGCATCGATCAATTCCCGCTGGGCTGCGGGGCGCGTAAGCGACTGGTGCGCGTGCTGGCCGTGGATGTCGACCAGCATCTCGCTCAGTTCGCGCAACTGCGCGACGGTGGTCGCGTGGCCGTTGACGAAGGCGCGCGAACGCCCGCCCGTCTCCACGCTCCGGCGCACGAGGCAGATGCCCGGATCGCCCTCCAGCCCCGCCTCGGCAAGCCAGGCGGCGAGCGTTTCGGCGTTTCGCTCGAGCTCGAATTCGGCGCTCACTTCGGCCTGCTTGGCGCCGGCCCGGATCATGCCCGCATCGGCGCGCTCGCCGAGCAGCAACGACAGGGCATCGATAAGGATCGACTTGCCGGCGCCTGTTTCCCCGGTGAGGACCGTGAAGCCGGCGTCGAACTCGAGCACCGAGTGCTCGACGATGACGAAGTCGCGGATGGCGATGCGCTTGAGCATTCGCGCTCAGGCGATACGCCTGTTGTGCCCGCAGCCCGCGGCGCGCGAGCCCAGCGGCACTAGTAGGTCTCGCTCCAATGCAGCTTCTCCCGCAGCATGTGGTAGTAGCTGTAACCGGGCGGATGCAGCAGGCGCGTGAAGTGATCGAAGCGCCGCACCAGCAGGCGATCGTCGTCGCGCAGGGCGAAGTGCGAGTGGTTGTCGAAGTGCGCGAGCGCATCCGGAGCCGAGCGCATCGTGATCTCCACTGTGGCATCGCTCGACACCGCGATCGGACGATTGGACAGCGTGTGCGGGCACACCGGCACGAGCGCCATCACCCGCACCGACGGGTGCAGGATCGGGCCGCCGGAAGACAAAGCGTACGCGGTCGAGCCCGTGGGCGAAGCGACGATGATGCCGTCGGAGCGCAGCGTGTAGACGAACTGGCCGTCGATGCGGACGTCGAACTCGATCATGCCGCCCTTGACGCCCTTGCTCACCACCACGTCGTTGAACGCCAGCACCTGGAAGCGGCGGGCGCCGTCCGAATAGACCTCGGCGGCGAGCAGCATGCGCTCTTCCACCGTGTAGGAACCGTCGAGGATCATGCCGATCGTCTCGCACATGGCATCGAGCGGGATGTCGGTGAGAAAGCCCAGCCGGCCGAGATTCACGCCCACCAGCGCGGTATCGAACGGCGCGAAGGTGCGCGCGATGTTGAGCATGGTGCCGTCGCCGCCGATCACGATCGCGAGCTCTGCCTGGCGGCCCACCTCGTCGAGCGGCAGCACGGCATAGCGTGTCTGCCCGACGTGACCCGCGGTGAGCCGGTCGAGCAACACGCGCACACCGCGCGCATCGAGGTAATTGGCGAGCTTGAGCAGCGGCTCGGCGATATCGGGACTGTTGTATTTGCCGATGAGACCGACGGTGGCGAACGAAGCGCTCATGCGGCCGATTGTAAGGGCAGGCCGCGCATCCTGTCCCGGACTTCAGGCCGTATGCCGCGGTTGCCGTCGCGCAACCCAAACGGTGCATACGGCTGCTGGCGAAACGTTCACCCCTTGGCCGTTCGCCCCTCCATGCGCGCGGCATGCTTGCCGGCGCCAAGACTTCCTTCGAGCCCGACAGCATAGAGGCGCGGCTACCCGGCGTCCATGTCGCAAAGGCAAAAAACGAGCATTGGCTTGCCGGACGAGCGCGAGACGGTAGAATGGTCTCATGCTGAACGACCGCGCGCAGACCTTGCTGAAGACCCTGGTCGAACGCTACATCGCCGAAGGCCAGCCGGTGGGCTCGCGCGCGCTTTCCCGCTACTCCGGACTGGAGTTGAGCCCGGCAAGCATCCGCAACATCATGGCCGACCTGGAGGACATGGGCTTCATCGCGAGCCCGCACACCTCCGCCGGACGCGTGCCGACCGCGCGCGGTTACCGCCTCTTCGTCGACACGCTGCTCAAGGTGCGCCCGCTGGCCGAGCTCGAGATCAGCCACCTCGAAGGCCAGATTCAGCCCGACAGCATCGAGCGCATGATGAGCTCGGCGTCGCAGTTGCTGTCGGATCTGACGCGTTTCGCCGGCGTGGTGCTGGCGCCGAAACGGCGCAGCATCGCCTTTCGCCACATCGAGTTTCTGAATCTCACCGACAAGCGCGTGCTGCTGATCATCGTCACGCCGGAGGGCGACGTTCAGAACCGCATCATTTTCACCGACCGCGCCTATTCACCGAGCGAGCTCACCGAAGCGACCAACTTCGTCAACCAGCATTACGCCGGATTGCAGTTCGAAGAGATCCGGGTTCGTATCCGCGGCGAGCTGCAGGAGCTGCACGCCGACATGTCGCGGCTGATGACGGCCGCACTGGAAGCGGGCAGCCAGGCGGTTTCCGATCCGGTCGACAACGTGGTGATCTCGGGCGAAGGCCATCTTCTGGAGGTCGATGACCTCTCGTCCAATCTCGCGCGCCTGCGCCAGCTGTTCGGCCTGTTCGAGAAGAAGACCGAGTTGCTGAAGCTGCTGGACTTGTCCAGCCGCGCAAACGGGGTGCAGCTTTTCATCGGCAACGAGTCGGGCCTGGTGCCGCTGGACGAGTGCAGCGTCGTGACCGCGCCCTACGAAGTCGACGGCCAGGTGGTCGGCACGGTGGGCGTGATCGGCCCTACCCGGATGGCGTACGAGCGCGTCATTCCGATCGTCGACATCACCGCGAAGCTGCTTTCGAGCGCCCTGTCCAACCGCGTGCGCGCCGAGGATTGAGCGTGGCTCGGGCGCGGCCGCAACAGAGCGTGCGGCTGCGGCCTGGTTGATGGCGCACTACCGACCCGAGCCGCCGTTTCGTCACGGCACGGCATCCAGCCCTGGAATTCTCCTGGTCAACCTGGGAAGCCCGCAAGCGCCGACCGCGCCGGCGCTCCGGCGCTATCTGCGCGAGTTCCTGTCCGACCCACGCGTGGTCGAATTGCCGCGCGTCCTGTGGCTTCCGTTGCTCCATACAACCGTCCTGACGACCCGCCCGCGCAAATCCGCCCGGCGCTACGCCGCGATCTGGAGCGGCGAAGGCTCTCCACTTCTGGTCCATACCGCCCGCCAGGCCGTCATGCTGCGCGGCTATCTGGGTGAGCGCCATCTGGGTGAGCGCCATCTGGGTGAGCGCCATCTGGGTGAGCGCCATCTGGGTGAGCGCCATCTGGGTGAGCGCCATCTGGGTGAGCGCCATCTGGGTGAGCGCCATGGCGGCCGCATCGAAATCGAATGGGCAATGCGCTATGGTTCGCCGTCGCTTGCGCAGGGATTGGATGCACTGCGCGCGCGCGGCTGCGATCGTATTCTGATCCTTCCCCTCTATCCGCAGTACGCGGGCAGCACGACCGGCTCGGTGATGGACGCCGTGCACGCAACGATCGCGAGGGTGCGAAACGTTCCGGCGCTTCGGTTCGTGAAGCACTTTCACGACCATTCCGGCTATATCGCCGCCCTGGCCCAGAGTGTGCGCGACTACTGGATGCAGACGGGGCGGCCCGACCTGCTGGTCATGAGCTTTCACGGCGTCCCGCGCTTCACGCTGGATCGCGGTGATCCTTACCACTGCGAATGCCAGGCGACGGCAAGACTCCTGGCCGAAGCGTTGGCGCTGCCTGGCGAGCGGTATCGGGTGGCATTCCAGTCGCGCTTCGGTCGCGCCCGCTGGCTGCAACCGTACACGGCGGACGTGCTGGCGGAGCTCGGACGCAGCCGAACCGCGCGGGTGGACGTGATCTGTCCCGGGTTCGTGTCCGACTGTCTGGAGACGCTGGAAGAGATCGCCCTGGAAGGCAAGTCGGCCTTCCTGCGTGCCGGCGGGCAGGCCTTTCATTACATCCCGTGCCTGAACGAGCGCGACGACTGGATCAAGGCGCTGACCGACATCGCGGCCGATAACCTGCACGGGTGGCTTGCTCCGGAGGACCCAGCCGCGCTCGCGGCCGGCCGCGCTCGTGCGCTGGCGCTCGGCGCCAAAGGCTGAGCGCGCTTCGGCTTCGGCTCGGCGGCTTGAAATTGCAAACCGGCGGCCCCATGTGGCCGCAGAAGGTCAGCGCATAAGCCAGGCAGGAATATTCTATGAATCAAGATGATGACAAGTTTTCGCAAGGTTACGGCGACGCTGCGGAAGGCGCCGGGACGGCGGCCGACAGCATGCCGGGGTTGGACGAGTTGCTGCGCAAGGCCGAATTGCAGGCGCAGGAGCACCACGACGCGTGGCTGCGCGCCAAGGCCGACGCTGAAAACGTACGCAAACGCGCGCAAATCGACGTTGCAAACGCCCACAAGTTCGGGGTCGAGAGCTTCGCCAATTCGCTCTTGCCCGTAAAGGACAGCCTGGAGGCAGCCCTTGCCGCGCAGAACGACACGGTCGAAAGCTTGCGCGGCGGCGTCGAGCTGACGCTCAAGCAGCTCGACGCCGTCTTCGACAAGTTCACCCTCACCGAGATCAACCCGGTGGGCGAGAAGTTCGATCCGCACCGGCACGAGGCGATGACGATGGTCGAAGCCGACGCCGAGCCGAACACCGTCGTTCAGGTGTTGCAGAAGGGTTACGCGCTGCACGATCGGGTGATACGGCCGGCCTTGGTCTCGGTCGCGGCGCCAAAGCGCAGCCTAGCTTGAAATTGCTCGCCAAACCCCAAATTCATTCACCACTTGCATGGGCATGGTGCGGCCGAGAATGGGCGCAGTTTTCATGCCGGTGACGAAATCATTCGCTGACAGTACAGTTAGGAAACGACCATGGCAAAGACTATAGGCATCGACCTCGGGACCACGAATTCGTGCGTCGCGATCATGGAGAACGGCCAGCCCAAGGTGATCGAGAACTCGGAAGGCGCGCGCACCACGCCTTCGATCGTGGCTTACGCCGAAGACGGCGAAGTGCTGGTGGGCGCGCCCGCCAAGCGCCAGGCCGTCACCAATCCGAAGAACACGCTGTTCGCCGTCAAGCGCCTGATCGGCCGCCGCTTCAAGGATGCCGAGGTGCAAAAGGCGATCAAGCAATCGCCGTTCGCCATCGTCGAGGCGTCCAACGGCGACGCCTGGGTGGAAGCACGCGGCAAGAAAATGTCGCCGCCCGAAGTGTCCGCCCAGGTCCTGATGAAGATGAAGAAAACCGCGGAGGATTACCTCGGCGAGCCGGTCACCGAAGCGGTCATTACCGTTCCGGCCTACTTCAACGACTCGCAGCGCCAGGCGACCAAGGATGCGGGACGCATCGCGGGCCTGGAAGTCAAGCGCATCATCAACGAGCCGACCGCGGCGGCGCTCGCATTCGGGCTGGACAAGAAGACGGGCGATCGCAAGATCGCGGTCTACGACCTGGGCGGCGGCACGTTCGACATCTCGATCATCGAGATCGCCGAAGTCGAGGGCGAGCACCAGTTCGAGGTGCTGTCGACCAACGGCGACACCTTCCTCGGCGGCGAGGACTTCGACCAGCGCCTGATCGAATATCTTTGCGACGAGTTCAGGAAGGAAAGCGGCATCGACCTGCGCAAGGACATCCTGGCGCTGCAGCGGCTCAAGGATTCGGCCGAGAAGGCGAAGATCGAGCTCTCCTCCTCGCAGCAGACCGAAGTGAACCTTCCATACATCACCGCGGACGCAAGCGGGCCGAAGCACCTGGCGGTCAAGATCACGCGCGCCAAATTCGAGAGCCTGGTCGAGGATCTGATCGATCGCACCATCGAACCGTGCCGCACGGCGATCAAGGACGCCGGCATCAAGCTTACCGACATCGAGGACGTGATCCTGGTGGGCGGCCAGAGCCGCATGCCGAAGGTGCAGGACAAGGTGAAGGAGTTCTTCGGCAAGGATGCGCGCAAGGACGTCAATCCGGACGAAGCCGTTGCGGTCGGCGCGGCAATCCAGGCCGGCGTGCTGCAAGGCGACGTGAAGGACGTGCTGCTTCTGGACGTGACCCCCCTCTCGCTCGGCATCGAGACCCTGGGCGGCGTCATGACCAAGCTCATCCAGAAGAACACCACCATTCCGACCAAGGCGAACCAGGTGTTCTCGACCGCGGACGACAACCAGACGGCGGTGACCATCCATGTGCTGCAGGGCGAGCGCGAGATGGCAACTCACAACAAGAGCCTCGGCCAGTTCAACCTGACCGACATTCCGACCGCGCCGCGCGGCATGCCGCAGATCGAAGTCACGTTCGACATCGACGCGAACGGGATCCTGCACGTCTCCGCCAAGGACAAGGCCACCGGCAAGGAGAACAAGATCAAGATCCAGGCGAGCTCGGGCCTGTCGGAGGAAGAGATCAAGCGCATGGTGAAGGACGCCGAAGCGCACGCCGAGGACGACCGCAAGGCGCGCGAGCTGATCGACGCCCGCAACCAGTGCGACAGCATGATCCATTCGGTGAAGAAGTCGCTGACCGAGTACGGCGAGAAGGTGCCGGCCGACGACAAGGCGCGCATCGAGCAAGCGCTGAAGGAAGCCGAAGAGGCGCTCAAGTCCGACGACAAGGCCGCGATCGAGGCGAAGACCGAGGCGCTCGCGCAGGCGGCGCACAAGCTGGCCGAGCAGATGTACAAGGAGAGCCAAGCGCAGCCTCAGCCCGGCGGCGAGCAGGGCCCGGCCGGCGGCGAATCGAAGCCCGATGACAATGTCGTCGATGCGGAGTTCGAGGAAGTGAAAGACAAAAAGTAGATCACGGCGAGGGAGACAGCGAAGAAGCGAATGGATGCAGGGTACGGCGGCCCGAGTCGCCGTACCCTTGTGCCGTTCGCGTGCCGCGTTCTGCTATAAGCAGTCCGGCGCGCTTTCTGCTTCATGTCGCAGCCTAGCCCAGATATTTCACCAGGTCGGCCCGAATGAGAACCAACGCTTTGCGTAATGAAGTGATTGAGCGAGTGGTCGCCAAGTACGATTTGAACGCCGGCCTGCACGGGCGCTGGCGGCCGATTTGCGGCCATTTTGGGCATGTCCGTCTTGCCAATAGGCTGGCAAACGACTACGCCGGGTCCGGCTTTGGCTGCGACGGCCGAGCCCAAACTGGCTCGCAACTCGACTCGCCGTTCGCCGGCGCGAACGTATACGTTCGCGAATTCCCGGCGAACTCCCGTGCCCCGATGAAATATCCGGGCTAGCCCGATCGATTGCCCCAAGAGACGATGGCCAAAAGAGACTACTACGAGATACTGGGCGTCAACCGCGATGCCTCGGACGACGACCTGAAGAAGGCGTATCGCCGCCTGGCGATGAAGTTTCATCCGGACCGCAATCCGGACAATCCGAAGTCCGAGGAGCATTTCAAGGAGGCCAAGGAAGCCTACGAGATCCTGAGCGACGGGCACAAGCGCTCGGCATACGACCAGTATGGCCATGCCGGAGTCGATTCGAGCGTGGGCGCGGGCGCAGGCGGCTTCAACAACTTCGCCGATGCGTTCGGCGACATCTTCGGCGACATCTTCGGCGGCGGGCGTCGCTCCAACGTCTATCGCGGCGCCGATCTTCGTTACAACCTCGAGATCAGCCTCGAGGAGGCCGCGCGCGGCACCGAAACCAAGATTCGCATCCCGGCGCTGGAGGAATGCGAAACCTGCCATGGCACCGGCGCCAAGCCCGGTACGCAGCCGGTGAGCTGCCCGACCTGCGGTGGCGTGGGCCAGGTGCGCATGCAGCAGGGCTTTTTCTCGATACAGCAGACCTGCCCCAAATGCCACGGCAGCGGTCGGGTCGTGCCCACGCCGTGCGGCACCTGTCATGGCGCCGGGCGCGTGAAGAAGCACAAGACCCTTTCGGTCAAGATTCCGAGCGGGGTCGACGAAGGCGACCGCATCCGGCTCTCCGGCGAAGGCGAGGCCGGCACCAACGGCGGTCCGCCGGGCGACCTCTACGTCGTGATGCATATCGCGCAACACGCCGTCTTTACGCGCGACCACAACGACCTGCACTGCGAGATGCCGATCAGCATCACGACCGCCGCGCTAGGCGGCGATATCGAGATTCCGACCCTCGACGGATCGGCCAAGATCCGTATCCCGTCCGAGACGCAGACCGGCAAGATCTTTCGCCTGCGCGGCAAGGGTATCAAGGGCGTGCGCTCGGCCCAGCACGGCGATCTGATGTGCCACGTGGTGGTGGAAACGCCGGTGAACCTGACGGCACGGCAGAAAGAGCTGCTGCAGGAGCTGGAAGAGATCAGCGCCTCGCACGATGGCGAGCACAACCCGCGTGCCCGCTCCTGGATGGATAAAGTGAAGGAGTTTTTTGGGACGTAGCCCCAAAAAAACGCTTCACTTTACGGCGAAGACTTACCTGGAAGCGCAGCACCATGATAATCGGAGGCACCCACCGACCGGCGCATTGACACTCTTCCGCCGAGCCAATACGCTCGATTGCTCCCTGATCACGCACACTGCGGCGGCACGATGATTTCGATTCGCATCGAATCAGCGACCGACGCCCGGAGGAGGAAATCATGCTTGGGCTCAAACACCGGGGCGCCAGCCTGGTCGGTCTATTCATTTTGCTTGCCGCCGCCGGCGCCATCCACGCACAACACTATCCCTCTCGATCGGTACGCATCATCGTGCCGTTTTCGGCGGGCGGGCCGACCGACATCCTCGCACGCCTGCTCGCGCAACGCCTGACGGAGTCCATGGGACAGCAGTTCATCGTCGACAACCGTGCCGGCGGCGGTGGAACCATCGGCGCGCAGGCCGCCGCGCGCTCGGCCCCCGACGGCTACACGCTCTACATCGGCGGCATCACCTCGCTTGCCATGGCGCCGCACACGCACAGCAAGCTGCCCTACGATCCGTTCAAGGATTTCGTGCCGATCACCAAGCTCACCCAGCAGCCGGTGATGCTGATGGTGCATCCGGTGCTGCCCGCGCGCTCGGTGAAGGAGTTCGTCGCGCTGGCGAAAGCGAAGCCGGGTGCGCTCGACTATGCCTCCTCGGGTATCGGCGGCTCGGGGCACCTTGCCGGCGAGCTGTTCAAGTCGGTTGCGGGAATCAACATGGTGCACGTGCCGTACAAGAGCGCAGCACCGGCGCTGACCGACCTCGTTGCCGGCCAGGTCCAGGTCATGTTCGGCACGCTGCTCGCCTCGGTGCCGCACATCAGGAACGAGAAAGTGCGCGGCGTCGCATTGACGGGCCCGCGGCGGGTCGAAGCGCTGCCGCAAGTCCCGACGTTCCTCGAAAGCGGTATCTCGAATTTCGACGCAAGCTCGTGGAATTGCATGATGGCCCCGGCGGGAACCCCGCAGCCGGTCGTCGCACGGCTCAATAGCGAGCTCGTGCGCATCGTCCGCGATCCCGCGGTCCTGCAGCGGCTCAAGGGTGACGGCGTGACCGGAACCGGCAGCACGCCGCAGGAACTCGCCGAGTACCTCGAATCCGAGTCAGCCAAGTGGGGCAAGGTCGCCCGTGATGTCGGGATCAAGGTCAACTGAGGAGGCCGCGCAACGCGCGCAGCTGGCAAGCGTTGTCTTTCGCCCCGACGCAATCGCACTGGTCGGTGCATCCGACGATCCATCCCGGCTGACCTCCCGCCCGCAACGGGTGCTGCGCCGCCACGGCTACAACGGCAGCATCGTCCCGATCCACCCGACGGGGGATCGCATCGCCGGCGAACGCGCCTACCAGTCGCTGGCCGCCGTACCCGAAGCACCCGATCACGCCTTCGTCATGCTGCCGTCCGTGGCGGTACCCCAGGCGATCGAGGATTGCGCCGCGGCCGGCGTGAAGGTCGCGACCATCCTGAGTGCCGGCTTCAGCGAAACCGGTGCACGCGGCCGGCGCCGCCAGGACGCAATCGTCGCCGTGGCCCGAGCCGCGGGGATGCGCCTGATCGGACCGAACTGCCTCGGCCTCATCAACGTCTGCGGCAACTTCGCGCTCTCCGCCAACGCCGTTTTCGAGCACGAGACCCTGCGGCCCGGGGCTTTGAGCGTGATATCGCAAAGCGGCTCGATGCTCGGCGCGATCGTCACGCGGGCGCAGGAGCGCGGACTCGGCTTCTCCAAGCTGATCTCGGTCGGCAATGAATGCGACCTCGCGGTCGGCGAGCTGACGCATCTGCTGGTCGACGACGCCGATACCCGCGCCATCCTGCTTTTCCTGGAGGCGCTGCGCGATGCGGATATCCTGGCAGCAGCCGCCCAGCGGGCATTCCAGGCAGACAAGCCGGTGATCGCGTTCATGCTGGGCCGATCCGCGGCCGGGCGGGAAGCTGCCGCCACGCACACCGGAACCCTGGCGGCCGATGCGCGCGTCGCGAAGGCTTTTTTTCATGCGAACGGCATCCTATGCGTGGACGTGTTCGAGGCACTGTTCGAAACGGCGCAGCTGGTGCTCGGCCATCGGCCGCCCGCCGGCCGCCGCGTCGGCACAGTGACCGTGAGCGGCGGCGCGGCCGCGATGGTGGTGGATCGGCTCGGGCTATCCGGCATCGCACTCGCGCCGCCGCCTGCGCACGTGGTCGAAAATCTCGCTGCCCGGCGTATTCGCACTACGGATGCTCGGGTGATCGATCTGCCGATGGGCCGTGCCGACGGCGGTGCTTATGCCGCCGTTTTGGACGAGCTGATCGCATCGGATCATTGCGATCTGGTGCTCGCCGTGCAGGGATCCAACGCGGCCTACGCGCCGGACTCGGTTCGCGAACGCGTACTGGCGGCAAAGCGGGGTGGGAAACCGCTCGCCGTTTTCGTCGGCCCGCGCGCCGAACGTGCGCTGTTGTTGCTCGAGGAGCACGGCGTGGCGGCCTTTCGTACGCCCGAAGCGTGCGCCAGCGCGATCCAGGCGTATCTCGATTGGCATGCGCCGCAGCCGCGCGCACGGGTGCCCGAAACCCTTGCGCGCGTCCTGCGTGCCGCGATCCGGGCAGCCGGCGGCGGGTGGTTGAACGAGTACGAAGCAGCGAAAGTGCTTGCTGCCGTCGGCATTCCGTTCGCGCCTGCGTGCGTGGTGCAAAGCGGCGCCGACCCGGTCGACCTGCCGTTCCCGGTCGCGGCGAAGCTCTTGTCGCGCGATATCGCCCACAAAACCGATCTGGGCGGCGTGCTGCTCGACATTGCGGATGCGGCCGCATTGGCTCGTTCGGTCGATGCGATCCTGGCCAGCGCGCGCTCGCTCCGTCCGCATGCACGGATCGACGGGGTGCTGGTGCAGGCGATGCAGCGTGGCCTGGGCGAGGCGATCGTCGGCTTTCGCCGCGACCCGCAGGTCGGCCCGATCGTGCTGGTCGGCGCCGGCGGAAGCATGGCCGAATTCTGCGGCGATCCCGCGATTCGCCTGGCGCCCGTCAGCATCGCCACCGCCGCTGCCATGATCGGCGAAGTGCCTGCGCTGGCGCCGCTGCGCGGCCTTCCGATGGCGCCGCTGCGCGGCCTTCGCAACCGGCCGCCCGGCGACCTGAGCGCGTTCGCGCAGACCATTCATCGCCTGTCGCTGCTCGCGTGCGACGCGACGGTATTGGAGGCGGAAATCAATCCGCTGATCGTGGCAGCCGAGGGCGTGGTTGCAGTCGACGCGCTGGTGCGCCTGGCCGATGCATGCACCGGCGAGCTGCGCTGACGAACGACGACTCGAAGCACCGGGCCGGGTCCGAGCCTGCGCGCAGCTCCGCGCTGCTTCCCTCTATGGAGTCGCAGGCATGAATCCTACGTCGATCACGCCTTGTGCCGGGCGACGAAGTCCCAATCGATCTCGACGCCGAAGCCGGGCTTGTCGTTCAGCTCGACGTAGCTCGCCTCGATGCGGGCGCGTTCCCGGTACATGCCCTCCCACACCGGGTTGCGCTTCGGGTTGCCGTTCACCTCGACGCCGAAGGACGCGCCCGGAAACGCAGCGCACAGATGCGCGTGCACCTCCGGCACCTGGTGTGGGGCGATGCGCGCGCCGAACTGCTCGGCCAGGTGCGCAATACGCACCGATTCGGTGAAGCCAGCTGCGCGGGTGGAATCGAACTGCACGTAGCGGAGCGCGCCGCAGGCAAGAAAGTCGCGCACCGTAAAACGGGTCAGCTCGCGCTCGCCGTGCGCGAGCGGTATCGGCGTGGCTTCGGCGAGCCGCTTGAAATCCGCCGGCTGCAGGTACCAGTGCAGCGGCTCCTCCAGCCAATGGATCGAGAACGGCTCCACCCGGCCGGCGAATTCGATGCAGCGCGCCAGATCGTAGGGCGCGTTCATGTCGAGCATGAAGAGCGTATCGCGGCCGATCGCTTCACGGGTGGCGCGAATGCGCTCGACTTCGGTATCCATGGCAAGCCCGCAGCACTTGAGCTTGACGCCCTTGAAGCCGCGCGCGACGAAGCCGGCAAGCTCATCGGCACAGGCGTTCGGCTCGGCGCTCGCCCGGTAGTAACCGCCCGTGGCATAGACGAAGACCGGGCGCTTCTCCCCGCCCAGCAGCTTGTAGACCGGCTGGCCTGCGGCCTTGCCCTTGATGTCCCAGAGCGCGATGTCGATGCCGCCGATCGCCGCCATGATCTGCGGCCGTGCGCTGCGCGGCAACGGCGCGATGACGCCCGGCCGCGCAGGCATCGCTCCGGGCCGGGGCGAAGTCAACGCGAACAGCGCATCCCAAATCTCCGTATGCGCCCGCGGGTCCATGCCGCGCGCCACTTCGCCCAGGCGCTCGACCCACTTGCATACCTCGGCCATGGGGCCGGCGTGGATCTGCCCGACGCCGCAAAGACTCTCGTCCGTGCGCACCTCGACCAGGATGTTGGTCGCGTGATCGTGCGCCTCGTGCGCCGTCCACGATGCTTCGTCCAGCGGGATGGAAATCGGGTGGGTCTTGATCGCGGTGATCTTCATACGCCTTCGAGCCGGAATAGTACGACGATCAGTATATAGCCCACCGCCGCAACCAAAATCCCGCGATACTGGATCAGCCAACAAAGTGAGCTGATACAAGCGGATTTCGGTGCAGGCTCATGTCGCGAACGAAGGCGACGTGATGCCGGAACCAAAAAAAACCCCGCTTTCGCGGGGCAAGGGGGATCGGTCTGCTTGTCGGCTAACGCCGCCGGCGTACCCATCGCAATGCCAGCAGGCCGGCCGCGAGCGTGCCCAGCGTGCCGGGTTCCGGCACTCGTGCCGGGAGATCGTCCTGGACCTCGAGCACGTCGTTGTTGCAGCTCGGCGCCCAGTAGATGTCCAGTTCGCTTGCGCCGACGAAGATGCCGCGATCGATCGACAGCTCGATCACCGAGTGCTGCGTGGTCGGATCGGCGTTGCGCGTATACGCAAAATCCGCCATGCCGACCTGAGTGCCGCCGGCGTTTGCCATCTGCACTTCGGCCTCGGAGGCAATGGGGTCGAGCAACCAGGTCGGGTCTTTCCAGATCGATCCCACCGTGCGCAGGCTGTCGGCGTAACCGATGGTGAAGCCGTTGCCATTCAGGCTGTAGGTGGAGCCCGCCGCGCCGCCGCCTTCGGTGAGGAGCCCGCCCGCGACCCCGCCCGCGCCGCCGCCTACCTCGATGCCATATACGGCTCCGTTGTTGGCAACGATCCGGATGTCCCCGGGACTGAAGCGAGCGAAGCCATTGTCCGGACGCTGGCCGGTGACGACGGCGATGTACAGGCGTGAACTGTCGATCGCGACGCCCATGAATTCGACGTCGTAGTTCTGGCCGCCGAAATGGGGCCCCAGAGCGCCCGAATCGCCGGCCAAATCGTTGTTGTCCTCGAGCGCGGTGTAGAGCTTGATGACGTTCGCCACCGCGGGGCTGGAGAAGTCGCTGCTGTTGCCGTCACCGACTGTGATGCCCCAGTCGGCCACGCTTCCGTCTACGATCGGGCCCGCAAAAGCTGGGCCGCAAAGTGCGAGCGCCGTCAGGCTGCCCGCGATGATGCTGCGCATGTCGTTCTCCGCGGTCCGTTCGAGCGGACCGTTCGTGGTTGCTCCGGGATACGTCGCCCGCTCCAGAAGCAGGCAGATCCATGAGGATCTCTAGGTGTTGCGTCGCAGGCAGACTTCGATGAAGCTGCCCAGCTCGTTGGCGAACTCGATGTAACCGTCATCGACCGCATTGAGCGCGATCCGCTCCCACGGCTCCTGCCGATCGATCGCCCGCGCGGTTGCGCTTTCTTCCGGCAGCATGCGCCGGAACTGTCCGATCACCTGCTCCAAGCTTGCCATCTGCCCCGCCATCATCCCTTTCCTTTCGGATCGCATCGATCTCTGCTGGCCTCTATCGCAAGTCGCGTGCCGCGGCGATAGCGGCCGGCCCGTCCACGTTACGGCTGCGCCCGGCGTGATCTGAATCACACTCGTGCTATTTGCCGCCGTAAATCGTGCCGTAAGACCATGTCGGGATCGGGTCAGCCTCGTGTCGAAGCGGCGACAGATCGGGGCGCGTTTCGGCACCGCGGACGGATCGAGCCGGACGCGTGTTTACACCCCCTGACCCTTCGGGCTAGCATACGTTCGCGGTCGACCTTCGAGCCAAACACAACAATCCGGCCGCGCCACCGGCTGCCCCTTGGCAGCCGAACACGATGGACTGCCCCTGGGCAGTCGAGCACGATGGGCTGCCCCTGGGCAGCCCATCACCGATGCTGCCGCAGGAGGATGCATGGCAATTTCCCTCTCCCTCAATGTCAACGGCAAGCCCGTGTCGACCGAGGTCGAGCCGCGCATGCTGCTGGTGCAGCTGCTGCGCGAGCACCTGCACCTCACGGGCACTCACGTCGGCTGCGACACCGGGCAATGCGGCGCCTGCACCGTGCACCTGAACGGCCGGGCCGTAAAAAGTTGCACACTGCTCGCGCTGCAGGCGCAGGGCGCGGAGGTGACGACGATCGAAGGCGTTGCGCCCGGCGGCGGCGACCTGCATCCCATGCAAGCCGCATTTCGGCAGCACCATGGCCTGCAGTGCGGGTTTTGCACGCCAGGGATGGTAATGAACGCGATCGACCTGGTCCGCTCGCAGCCGAACCTCACGGAAGCCGACGTGCGCAACGGCCTGGACGGCAATCTGTGCCGGTGCACCGGCTATCACAACATCGTGAAGGCGGTATTGAGCGGCGCCAGCGCGATGAAAGGCAAACCATGACCAGCACCATCGGCCAAGCCATCCCGCGCAAGGAAGACTATCGCTTCCTCACCGGAGCGGGGTTGTTCACCGACGACGTGCAGCTGCTCAGCCAGCTGCACGCGTATTTCCTGCGCTCGCCGCACGCGCACGCGCGCATCCGTGCCATCGACGTGGCGGCTGCAAAGACGGCGGCGGGCGTCGCGGCGGTAATCACCGGCGCCGACCTGGACGGCAAGGTAAACGGACTGCCCTGCGGCTGGCTCATCACCGACGTGAACGGCCAGCCGATGAAGGAGCCGCCGCATCCGCCGCTCGCCACGGGCAAGGCACGCTACGTCGGCGATGCGGTCGCGGTCGTGATCGCCGAAACCCTGAACGAGGCCAAGGACGCGGCCGAGAAGATCGTGGTGGACTACGAGGTGCTGCCCGCGGTAGTCGATCCGGCCAAGGCACGCTCGGCCGGTGCGCCGCCGGTCCACGACGAGGCGCCCGACAACACCTGCTTCGTTTGGTCGATCGGCGACAAGCAGGCGGTCGACGCCGCGTTCGCCCAGGCAGCGCACGTCACCCGGCTCGAGCTCGTGAACAATCGCCTGATACCGAATGCCATAGAGCCGCGGGCCGCGGTCGCCGCCTACAACCGGGGCGAGGACAGCTACACGCTGCACGTGACCTCGCAGAATCCGCACGTCGAGCGCCTGCTGATGAGCGCTTTCGTGCTCAACTTGCCCGAGCACAAGCTGCGCGTCATCTCGCCCGATGTCGGCGGCGGCTTCGGCTCGAAGATCTTCCTCTACCCGGAAGAGACGGTGCTCACCTGGGCCTCGCGCCAGGTCGAGCGGCCGATCAAGTGGACCGCGGAGCGCAGCGAAGCCTTCCTCGCCGACGCCCACGGCCGCGATCACGTCACCCAGGCCGAGCTCGCGCTCGATCGCGAGGGCAAGTTCCTGGCCATGCGCGTGCATACCACGGCCGCGATGGGCGCTTACCTCTCGACTTTCGCCCCCTGCATCCCGACCATTCTTTACGCCACCCTGCTCTCCGGCCAGTACGCCACGCCGCAGATCTATTGCGAGGTGGCCGCGGTTTTCACCAACACCGCGCCGGTCGATGCCTATCGCGGCGCGGGCAGGCCGGAAGCGACCTACGTGGTGGAACGGCTGGTCGAGACCGCGGCGCGCGAAATGAAGATCGCGCCGGCGGAGCTGCGGCGGCGCAATTTCATCACGAGCTTTCCGCACCAGACGCCGGTCGCGTTGTGCTACGACACCGGCAACTACGAGGCGACGCTGGCCGAGGCGATGCGGATCGCCGACGCGGCCGGATTCGAGGAGCGGCGCAAGGAAGCCCAGACGCGCGGCAAGCTGCGCGGCCTCGGCTACTCGGCCTACATCGAGGCTTGCGGGCTCGCGCCGTCCAATGTCGCGGGCTCGCTGGGCGCGCGCGCGGGCCTGTTCGAAGCCGGCGAAGTGCGCGTGCACCCGACCGGGAAAGTGACCGTGTTCACCGGCTCGCACAGCCATGGCCAGGGGCACGAGACGACGTTCGCGCAAGTGGTCGCGGATCGGCTCGGCATCGAGCTGGGCGACGTCGATATCGTGCATGGCGATACCGGCCGCATCGCCTTCGGCATGGGAACGTATGGCTCGCGCTCGATCGCGGTGGGCGGCACGGCCATCGTGCGCGCGGCTGACAAAGTGATCGCCAAGGCCAAGAAGATCGCCGCGCACCTGCTGGAGGCCGCCGACACCGACATCGAGTTCGTCGACGGCAAATTCACCATCGCGGGCACGGACCGCAGCGTGCCGTTCGCGCAGGTCGCACTCACCGCCTACGTCCCGCACAACTACCCGCTGGACAAGCTCGAACCAGGGCTCGACGAAACCGCGTTCTACGACCCGGCCAATTTCACCTTCCCCGCCGGCACGCACATCTGCGAAGTCGAGATCGATCCGGCGACCGGCGAGACTCGCATCGAGCGCTTCACCGCGGTCGACGACTTCGGCAAGGTGATCAATCCCATGATCGTCGAGGGCCAGGTGCACGGCGGGCTCGCACAGGGCATCGGCCAGGCGCTGCTCGAAGGCTGCGTGTACGATGCCGAGAGCGGACAGCTGCTGACCGGATCGCTCATGGACTACGCCTTGCCGCGCAGCGACGACCTGCCGAGCTTCGACGTGGCGCTCAAGGAAACCCCGTGCACGCACAATCCGCTGGGCGTGAAAGGCTGCGGCGAAGCGGGCGCCATCGGCGCACCGGCCGCGGTCATGAACGCGATCACCGATGCGGTGTGGTCGCTCGGGATTCGCGATCTGCCCATGCCCGCGACGCCGCAGACCGTGTGGCGTGCGATCCGATCCGCGCCCCAGGGCCGGGCGGCGAAAACCTAGCGAGCTTCCGCAAATGCCTCACAGCTCGCTCCCTCACCCCCAGCCCCTCTCCCAAAGGGAGAGGGGAGCGTCCTGCGGAAAGCGGCATGTCAGCCCCTTTCCGGATACTCAATAGGGAGCGCACCGTGTATGCCTTCGACTACGCCCGGCCGGAATCGCTGAAAGACGCAGCCGCGGCGCTGCGCCGCAATGCCGAAGCGCGCCTGCTGGCGGGCGGCCAGACCCTGGTGCCCGCACTGCGGATGCGGCTGGCGCAGACGCCGTTCCTGGTCGACCTTTCCGGCATCGCGGAGCTCGCCGGCATCCGCGCCGGCAACAATGTCGTGTCGATCGGCGCCATGACGCGCCATGCGGAAGTAGCCGCATCGCGCGAGGTGCAGCGCGCGATCCCGGCGCTTGCCCGTCTGGCGGCCGGCATCGGCGATCGGCAGGTGCGCAACCAGGGCACCCTGGGCGGTTCGCTCGCCAACAGCGACCCCGGCGCGGACTACCCGGCCGCCGTGCTGGGCCTCGGCGCCACCGTAGTCACCAACAAGCGCGAGATCGCGGCCGACAAGTTCTTCCTGGGATTGTTCGAGACCGCGCTCAAGCCGGGCGAGATCATCCTGCGGGTCGATTTCCCGCAGCCCCTGCGCGCCGGATATGCCAAGTTCCGCCAGCCCGCCTCGCGCTTCGCGCTGGTCGGCGTGTTCGTCTGCGATACCGCCAGCGGCGTGCGCGTGGCCGTGACGGGCGCCGGCCCGTGCGCTTTCCGTGCCAAGCGCATGGAGAAGGTGCTGGCCAAGGACTTCACGCCCAAGGCGATCGAGAAGATCGTGCTGCCCGCCGAAGGCCTCAACGCCGACATGCACGCGGCGGCCGACTATCGCGCGCACCTGGTCACGGTGATGGCGCAGCGCGCCGTCGAGCAGGCGGCCAAGATCTAAGCGAGATCTGTCTCGCTTCCGCGCCGAGGCGCCCGGCGCTGAATGCTATGATCGTCGGCTACCCGTTGCGACCCCATGTTGCCCGATTCCGTCGATACCACGCTCGAACTGCTCGCGCGCGCCGACTACGTCGCCGACCGCAGCCTGGCGACCGTGGTGTACCTCGCCCTGCGCATGGGCCGGCCGCTGTTCCTGGAGGGCGAAGCCGGTGTCGGCAAGACCGAGGTGGCGAAGGTCCTGGCGCAGGGTCTCGATACGCGGCTGGTGCGGCTGCAGTGCTACGAGGGTCTGGATGTTTCCTCGGCGCTCTACGAGTGGGATTACTCGCGCCAGATGCTGGAGATCCGCCTGGCGGAAGCATCCGGCGTGAAGTCGCGCCAGGCGATCGCCAACGAGCTTTTCAGCGAGCGCTTCCTGCTGCGCCGCCCGCTCATGCAGGCCATCGATTTCGGCGACTTGCCCGCACCGGTGTTGCTGATCGACGAGCTCGACCGCGCCGATGAGCCGTTCGAGGCCTTCCTGCTGGAGGTTCTGTCGGACTTCCAGGTGAGCGTGCCGGAGCTCGGGGTGTTCAAGGCGCCGACGCCACCGATCGTCGTGCTTACGTCGAACCGTACGCGCGAGATCCACGATGCCGTCAAGCGCCGCTGCCTCTATCACTGGATCGACTACCCGGAAGCGGAGCGCGAGCTGGAGATCCTGCGGCGCAAGGCGCCGGCCGCGGCGCAGACGCTGGCGCGCCAGGTGGTCGCGTTCGTGCAGCGGTTGCGCACGCTGGAACTGTTCAAGAATCCCGGCATTGCCGAAAGCATCGAATGGTGCAATGCGATCGTGGCGCTGGACCGTTCGGAGCTGGATGCGCCCACGGCCGATGCCACGCTGGGGGCGCTGCTCAAATACCAGGACGACATGGCCCGCGTTCGCGGCGCCGAAGCCGCTCGCATCCTGGCCGAGCTGCCCGCCGCCATGGCATAGCATGAACGCACCCGAGCAATCCAGCCGGCTTGCGGCCAACGTGGTTCATTTCGCCCGCCTGCTGCGCCGTGCCGGACTGCCGGTCGGCGTGGACAAGACGCTGGCCGCGGTGGAAGCGGCCGCCTGGGTGGGTCCGGAGCGCCGGGCCGACCTGCGTTCAGCGCTTGCCGCCACCCTGATCGATCGCGCCGAGCAGCGCGAGCTGTTCGACCAAGCATTCCGGCTCTTCTGGCAACCGCACCCGGCCACGAATCCCGCTGCGCGCCTGCCCAGAGTTGCCGGGCCGCTTGCCCGAGGCCAGCCGGAGCAGCGCATGAGCAACCGCCTGGCCGATGCACTGCGCAGCGCCCATGCTTCCCAGCAGCCGCCTCGGGGCGAGGAGATCACGCTCGACGCCGCCCTGACATCGTCGCGGCGGGAAGTGCTGCGGCAGCGGGATTTCGAATCCATGTCGGCCGACGAGGCTCGGTGCGCGAAGCGGGTTCTGCGCGAGCTCAATCTGCCGCTGCCCTTGCGCACCAGCCGCCGTTACCGGCCGCACACGAGCGGCGCTGCCCTCGATCTGCGCGCAACGCTGCGGCATAACCTCAAGCACGGCGGTGAATGGATCGTGCGCCGGCGCCGCATTCAGCGCAGCCAGCCGCGCGACCTGGTGGTCCTGTGCGACATCTCGGGCTCGATGGCCCGTTATGCCCGCATGCTGCTGCACTTCCTGCACGGGCTCGGCAGCCTCCGGCGCGGCATGCACACCTTCGTTTTCGGCACGCGCCTCACCAATGTCTCGCGGGCGTTGCGTGAGCGCGACGTCGACCAGGCGCTGGCCGCGGTCGGCCGGGCCGTGCCCGACTGGTCGGGCGGAACCCGCATCGGCGCCTGCCTGCGCGAATTCAACCAGCGCTGGTCGCGCCGGGTGCTGAGCCGCGGCGGTGTCGTTCTGCTCATCAGCGACGGCCTGGACGCAGGCGTTGGCAGCGACCTCGATGCCCAGATGCGCCGCTTGCGCGCTTCCTGCGCCTCGCTCCTGTGGCTCAATCCGCTGTTGCGATTCCCCGGTTTCGAGCCGCGCGCGGCAGGTATCCTCAGCATGCTCCCTTACGTGGATTACTTTCTGCCGGCGCACAATCTGTCGAGCCTTGCCGATCTCGGGCGCGTATTTCGCGCACTGCCCGGGCGCAGCTCCAGAGCCATGACGTAGAACAACGGAGGCCCCACGATGGAAATGACCGGCGAGCAGCAAATCCCGGTGTCGCAGCAAAAAACCTGGCAAGCGCTGAACGACCTGGAGGTGCTGAAGGCGTGCATCCCCGGCTGCGAATCGATCGTGCCGAGCGGCGAGAACGAATACGACGTTGTCCTGACTGCCAAGGTCGGCCCCGTAAGTGCCAGATTCAAGGGTAAGCTCAAGCTGGCCGACATGAACCCGCCGGAATCCTACAACCTCGCCTTCGAGGGTCAGGGCGGGGTGGCCGGATTTGCGCGCGGCAGCGCCCAGGTGAATCTGACGCCCGAAGGCGACGAAAAGACTCGCCTGGGATACGCGGTCAAGGCGAATGTCGGCGGCAAGCTCGCCCAGATCGGCTCGCGCCTGATCGATGGCGCGGCAAGGAAGCTCGCCGAGCAGTTCTTCAGCGCCTTCAACAAGCACGTAACCGCTTCCGGCGAGGCTTGACCGGGGGCCGGCGTGGCCGGCCGGCAACGAGCCGTCGCTGTTTCGCCCGCACCCCCGCGATCACGGGGGTGTTTCTTTCGACAATCCGGCTATACTGGCCGCACCATACCGCGCGGGGAACCGGCATGCTGAGAATCTGGGGGCGCAGAAACTCGATCAACGTGCAGAAGGTGTTGTGGTGCTGCGGCGAGCTGAACGTCCAGTTCGAGCGCATCGATGCCGGGATGGAGTTCGGCATCAACAATACCCCGGAATATCTCGCCAAGAATCCCAACGCTCGCGTGCCCACGATCGAGGAAGGCGACTGGGTTCTGTGGGAATCGCACGCCATCGTGCGTTATCTGTGCGGCGTGCACGGGCTGGGCACGCTGTGGCCCGGAAGCCCGCGAGCCTTCGCCGACGTCGACAAGTGGATGGACTGGTACCACACCAGCTTCGAGCCGGACTTGCGTGTCGTGTTCTGGCAACTGATCCGGACCGCGCCGGAGAAGCGCGACATGGCCGCGGTCGAGGCCGCGCGTCTTCGCTGCATCAAGGCCCTGGCGCTGCTCGACGCTCAGCTCACGGGCAAGAAGTTCCTCGGCGGTACGACCTTCACCATGGGCGATATTCCACTCGGAGTCGCGGCCTATCGCTGGTTCGCCCTGAACGTCGAGCGGCCCGCGCTGCGCAATGTCGAAGCCTGGTACCTGCGCCTGACCGAGCGTCCGGCATACCAGCAGCATGTCATGCTGCCACTGACCTGAGCGCGGACGCCAATGCCTGCATGCTGCTGAAGCGATTGTTCGAGGCGACGCAGCGAGCCCGCGTCGCCCGGGCCGGACCTGCAACGCCGCGAGTGGAGCTTCCGCGAGTGGAGCTGCCCCTTGAGGAGGAGCGCCGCCTGTACGAAGCGCATGGGCGGGCTCCGGTCGAACGGCACCTGGATATCCTGTTCGGCGACTACCGGATCGGTGACGAGCGGTTCATCGACATGTACCGCGAGGCCATGCGCGTGACCGGCACGGTGCTCACGCCCTTCAACGTCTTCCAGCGCTTCGATACGCGCGCGCAGCTGTGCCGCTATCTGCTGGCTACGCTCGACGTGCCCGGCCGCAGGGCCGAGTGCGGGGCCTATCGCGGCGCCACCGCGTTGCTGCTCTGCCGCGCCATGCGCAGCCGCCAGCCGTCCTTCGACGGCCAGGCGATGCACCTGATCGACAGCTTCTCCGGCACCAGCCACAACGTGGCGCAGGATCTCATCGCGGTGCGCGATACCGATCGAAATGGCGATGTGCGCATGGCGGAGTTCTTCGAGGCGGGCAAGACGGACGCCTCCGAGGAAGCCGTGCGCGCCGCGTTCGCCTCGGAGTTTCCGGCCGTGGCGGTGCACGCAGGCTGGATACCGGCCGTGCTGTCGTCGTTGCCCGAGTCCTCCTGGGCCTTCGTGCACCTGGACGTAACACTGTACGAGCCCACGCTCGCAGCGCTCGCATATTTCCATCCGCGCTTGAGCAGCGGGGGTGTCATCCTGTGCGACGGGTCGATCTTCTGCCCGGGCGCCGAAGCGGCATTCCGGAGTTATTGCGAGCGCAACGCCTTGGGCTACGCCGTCCTCGGCCATCGCGAGTACGTGCTGACAAACGAGGCGCGCTAGCCCAACCTCTGAAAGTCGGGTTGGCAACCTTCGAGCAGCGCGTCCACCTTCTGCGTGAGATCGGCGTGCATCGCGCGCGCCAGAACGTGCCCCGTTTCGTCGTCCACGGGCAGGTCATAGTGGGCCATGAGGTGCTCGGACTTGATCGCCGCGGCCCACACGGCGCGCTCCAGCTCGCTCGCATCGCCGTGCGGATAATCCGCGATCGCCGCCGCCGGCAGCGTGACGACGCGCTGCAGCTCGCCCGCGCGCAGCGCGAGCACGTCGCTGCAGCCTGGATCGAGAAAATACTCGTCGAAGAGATAGATCAGCTTGCGGCTTGCGCCGTTCGAAGCGTTGATCGCGACCATGGCTCCCTGGGGCGCAAGCGGCGTGTTGCCCAGCGCGATCGAGTGCATGACCATGCGCGAAAGCTGGTCCAGCCGTGCCAGCCGCACATGGTCCACTTGTGCGCCCGGATCGGGTATCCGGTCTGCGAACTGCCACAGCGCCCGTCCCCAATGCAGCGCCGAGTCGGCATCGCTAAAGTCCAGGCAGAATGGATTGAGCAGCGTCTCGGCGTGTGTCGAGTAGCCATGGCATTGCGCCACCCATCGATCCACCTCGGATTCGTCCTGCCCGTAGGCACTGGCGACCAGAGGCACGCCTGCGGCCACCAAGGCGGCGAGGCTGGCGTCGTGCAACCATCCCCGGTGCTTCTGGAAACCCGGATGAAACAGGAAAACCAGATCGTGCGCTCCTGCGCTATGCGCGGCCAGATAGCTTGCGAGCGAGCCGGCGTGCAAGCGTGCCGCCGGCGACGGAGCCAAGGCGCGCACAGGCGAACGGGCGCCGGCATCGAGGCGATCGCCCACCAGCGTAACACGCACGTCGAGATCGGCGCCCAGCAGCGCGGGCAACAACCGATACCAGCGGCCCTGGTCGACCGCGTCCAGCTTCTCGGCCCCCACGACCAGGATATGCAGTGCGGACTTCGCGGCAAGCTGCGGCGCGCGTTCGGCGATCCAGCGCGCTACCGCGACCGGCGCCGCCAGCACTGCCCGCAAGAGCGGCAGCGGCGCTGTGGCGAGCGCGGCGCCGCCGGGTCGCGCCTGCAACGACGCAAGCAGCGCTTGCCAATCGCTGCAGGCTGCAACCGGGGACTGCATCAGCCGCGACATCGACGCTACCCACTCCTTGCCGGCGTACTTATTGCCGGCGTACTTATTGCCGGCGCGCTCATTGCCGGCGCCAGACGGTGCCCTGTGCGGTGTCTTCGAGCGTCACGCCTGCGTCCGCCAGCTCCTTGCGGATGCGATCGGCCGCGGCGAAATCGCGCGCCTTGCGGTCGGCCGCGCGCTGCCCGATCTTCGCTTCGATGTCCTCGGCCGAGAGGGCAGCATCGGCCGGCGCCGATTGCAGATATTGCACCGGGTCGCGCTGCAGGAATCCCAGGACGCCGCCCAGCGCCCGGAGCAAGCCGGCATGTTCGGCCGAGTGCAGTCGATTGGCTTCGTTCGCCAACTCGAACAGGGTTGCGACCGCTTCGGGCGTATTGAAGTCGTCGTCCATCGCGTCGCGGAAGCGCGCCGCGTGCGGCTCGCTCCAGTCGATCGCAGTCTGCGCCGGCGCTGTGCCCTTGAGCGCGGTATAGAGCCGCGTCAAGGCCGAGCGCGCGTCGTCCAGGTGCTGGTCGGAATAGTTGAGCGGGCTGCGATAGTGCGCGCGCAGGATGAAGAAGCGCACGACCTCGGCGTCGTATTTCGCCAGCACCTCGCGCACGGTGAAGAAGTTGCCCAGCGACTTCGACATCTTCTCGTCGTCGACGCGCACGAAGCCGTTGTGCATCCAGTAGTTCACGAAAGTATGGCCGTGCGCGCCCTCCGACTGGGCGATCTCGTTCTCGTGGTGCGGGAACTGCAGATCCTGGCCACCACCGTGGATGTCGAAGTGACTGCCGAGGTGGTACTCGCTCATGACCGAGCACTCGATATGCCAGCCCGGCCGCCCCTTTCCCCAGGGCGAGTCCCAGGCGGGCTCGCCCGGCTTGGCCGCCTTCCACAGCACGAAGTCGAGCGGATCGCGCTTGTCGGCCACCACGTCGACCCGCTCGCCGGCGCGCAGATCCTCCAGCGACTTGCCGGAAAGCTTGCCGTAACCGGGAAAGTCGCGCACCGAGAAATACACGTCGCCGCCGGGAATCGCGTACGCCATGCCGCGCTCGACCAGCGTTCCCATCATGGCGAGCATGCCCGCGACGTGCTGCGTGGCGCGCGGCTCGTAGTTTGGCTTCATCACGCCGAGCGCTTGTGCGTCCTCGTCCATCGCGACGATGAAACGCTCGGTGAGCGCCTCGATCGACTCGTTGTTCTGCAGCGCCCGGTTGATGATCTTGTCGTCGATGTCGGTGATGTTGCGTACATACGTTACGTCGAACCCGCTGACGCGCAGCCAGCGCACCACCGCGTCGAACACCACCATGACGCGCGCATGGCCCAGGTGGCAGTAGTCGTAGACCGTCATCCCGCACACGTACATGGCGACCTTGGGCGGCGCGATCGGTACGAACGGCTGCTTGCTGCGGGTGAGCGTGTTGTGGATTCGGAGCATTGCGCCGGTGCCTCCCAGCATCGAAGGGGAATCGACGAACGCGGCCGTCGTCTCGAGTTGCGGCGCGGCTGACCCATTCGCTGGCGCGCGCTTTCGGGTTCTTGCTAGAATCCGCCGGGTCCAACGTCGTAAACGCGTACAAGTTTACGGCGTAAACGCTCTGGGTTCACGGCGTAAACGCCGGTCGCGGATCGAAAAAAAGTATAGCACGATGCCTCTCTTTCGCCTTGCGCTGCTCGCTCTGGCGGCCGCGCTGCCGCTCTCGGCAGCGTGGGCGGACGGCGTCGACGACGCGCGGGCGATGCTGCGCCAGGGGCAACCCGCCGCGGCGCTGGCTCGCGTCGACGCCTATCTGAAGGACAATCCCAAGGACGCGCGCGGGCGCTTCCTGCGCGGCGTGATCCTCACCGAGCAGCAGAAGCCGGACGAGGCGATCGCGGTCTTCCGCGCGCTCAACGAAGACATGCCCGAGTTGCCGGAGCCCTACAACAACCTGGCCGTGCTGTACGCGGCCAAAGGCCGCTACGACGACGCACGGCGCGTGCTCGAAACGGCCGTGCTGGCGCATCCCGGCTACGCGCTCGCGCATGAGAATCTGGGCGATGTCTATGCCCAACTGGCGGCCCGGGCCTACGCGCAGGCCGCAAAGCTCGACCCCAAGGCAACCAGCACGCGCGAAAAACTGAAACTCGCCGAACAACTTCTGGCCCGTTAGCGGGCAGGCCAGCGGCGAGTCCAGGTCACGCCGCCCCATGTCGCGGCTCGAGCGCGCACCCGGAATGGAAACCAATCCACATTCAAGGCAACTAAACCCCATGATCCCTGCACACAATTGGCTTCGGACGCTCTACCCGCGAATCTGCCCGCTTGGCGGGCACACGAAGCTCCCCTCTCCCCTGCTTTCCCGCTGCGGGCTCGGCCTCGTACTTCTGCTTCTGGCTGCAGTTCCGGCCTGGGCCGCCAATCCGGTGGTCGAATTGTCGACCAACCTAGGTACCATCCGCATCGAGCTGTACGCGGATAAGGCAGCCAAGACGGTGGAGAACTTTCTCCAATACGCCAAGGAACGGTTCTACGACGGCACCATCTTCCATCGCGTGATCCCGGGGTTCATGGTCCAGGGCGGCGGATTCACCCCCGACATGACGCAGAAGAAGACCCGCGAGCCGATCGCCAACGAAGCGCAGAACGGGCTCAAGAACACCACCGGAACGGTCGCGATGGCGCGAACGCCCAATCCCCACTCGGCCACCGCGCAGTTCTTCATCAACGTGGCCGACAACGAATTCCTCAATTTCACCGGGCCGACCCAGCAGGGGTTCGGCTATTGCGTGTTCGGCCGCGTCACCCAGGGGATGGACGTGATCAACAAGATCGTCGCCGCGCGCACCGGCAATCGCGGCGGCCACCAGAACGTGCCGCTCGAACCGATCGTCATCAAGAGCGTGCGCATCGTTTCAACCAGCTAGAGGCGGAGCCTGCCATGGTCAAACTGCACACCAATTTCGGCGTCATCACCCTCGCGCTGGACGCCGAAAAGGCGCCGGACACGGTGGCGAACTTCGAGCAGTACGTTGCCGACCAGCACTTCGACAACACCGTCTTCCATCGGGTGATCGACGGCTTCATGATCCAGGGCGGCGGCTTCGAGCCCGGGATGAAGCAGAAGCGCACGCGCGCAGCGGTCAAGAACGAAGCCGACAACGGGCTGAAGAACGAGGCCTACACCGTCGCCATGGCGCGCACGTCCGATGCGCATTCGGCCACTGCGCAGTTCTTCATCAACCTGGCGGACAACGACTTCCTGAACCATAGCGCGCCCACCGCGCAAGGCTGGGGCTATTGCGTATTCGGGCGGGTGACCGAGGGGCAGGACGTGGTCGATCGCATCAGAAAGGTTCGCACCGGCTCGCGTGCCGGCCACCAGGACGTGCCGCAGGACGACGTAGTCATCGAGCGCGCCGAGCTGGCCGACTGAAAACCGGAAGCGCGGCTGGCGCCGAAACGCGGTATCGAGCCGACTTGCCGGAAGGCGTGCTTGCTAGCCCTGTTCGTTTCCGACCTGCACCTGACGCCGCAGCGCCCGGCCATGGCGGGCGCGTTCATCCGGTTGCTGCGTGCCGATGCGCGGCGTGCGCAGCGCTTCTACGTCCTGGGCGACATGTTCGACTACTGGATCGGCGACGACGATCTGGCCGATCCGTTTCACGCCGAGATCGCCGCCGAGCTGGCGGGACTCGCCACTTCGAGCTGCCAGGTGTTCTTCATGCCGGGCAACCGCGATTTTTTGCTGGGGGAGCGCTTTGCCGGCGCGGCCGGCTTCGAAATTCTGCCCGACCCGAGCATCGTGGCGCTCGCAGCCACGCCTACCCTGCTGCTTCACGGCGACACGCTGTGTCTGGACGATGCGGACTATCAGGCCTTCCGCGCCAAGGTGCATGCGCCGCAGTGGCAGCAGCAGTTTCTGCGCCAGCCGATCGAGGAGCGGCGACGAATCGCTCTGGGGCTTCGCGCCGACAGCGAATCGAGCCAGAAGCAGAAGAGCGACGAGATCATGGACGTGGCGCCGCGCGCGGTGGAGCAGGCTTTCCGAGACTGCGGCTGCACCCGCATGATCCACGGCCACACCCATCGCCCCGCGCGTCACGAATACCGCATCGACGGCCGGCTGTGCGAGCGCTGGGTGCTGGCCGACTGGTACCGGGCCGGATCGTATCTGCGCTGCGATGCGAGCGGCTGTACGGCCGAACCCTGGACCTGAGCGCCGCTTGGCAGCTACGGTTTTTCCTGCATGAGGCCGCGCACGGCCCGCTCGGCTTCGGGTCCGGCCCAATCGAGCTCGCCCAGCACCCTGTAGCGCAGCCCTCCGTCGCGCCCGATCAGAAAGCTCGCCGGCAGCAATCCCGGCTTCCACGCCCGCCACACCTCGCTGAACGGATCGAGCAGCACCGGAAAATCGAGCGGCTGCTGTTGCAGGAACGTGCCGATGCGTATCTCGTTTTCGGCGTAGTTGACGGCGAGCACGACAAAGGCGTCCTTGCGAATGCCGTCCATGCGTTGCTTGAGCACGTTCATGGACGGCATCTCGTCGCGGCACGGCTCGCACCAGCTCGCCCAGAAGTTCACCAGCACGACCTTGCCGCGATAGTCGGACAGGCGATGCAGCTTTCCCGCCATGTCGCGCAGTTCCAGTGGCGCGACCGCTGCAGTGGCCGGCACGACGAGCTTCCCGGTCACGGGCGCGGCGGCGTGCGACGCGCCCGCAAACCCCAACACGACGATCAAGCCCAGGCGAGCCCAGCAGCGACCCGCCCGCGCGGCGAGCCCGGCCATCGCTACACGACGCGCGCGCTGATCGTGTACTTGAAGTTGGCGGGATCGAGGCTGTCGAGGCGCTCTTTCTCGGTCTCGGCGTTCGGATACATCAGGAAGCCGATCTTCGGCCCTTTGGCGCCAGGCAGCGCGACATCGTGCGCGACGTTGTAGGCAAGCCAGTTGCCCTCCCATGCCCCGAACAGCGCCTGCTTCACCGGCGCGACCAGCGCGTGCGAGGGCGACTTGATCCATTCCGACGTTTCCTCGCGCATGACCTTGGTTACGTCCGCCGGATCCATCGCCACCCAGCCGTAGTCGGCGAGGTGAACTTCGGCGCGGCAGTGCTGCGCGCGCGTGATGTTCGCGCTGTTGCCGCTCAAGGTCTTGTAACCGAAAGCCGACGGCGCAAGCCGTACGCCGTAGACGTCGCGCGCCGGGATGCCGACCGAGCGCGCCAGGCCCACGAACAAGGCATTGATGTCCGCGCACTTGCCGCCCAGGTTGCCGCTTTCCAGCATGGCCTTGATGTCGCCGACCCCGCAGCCGCGCGTCTTGGGTTCGCGGTGGCTGTTGATCACCACCCAGTCGTACAGTGCCTGCGCCTTGTCGCGATCGCCCTGCTTGCCGCGAACGGCGGCCTCGGCCGTCTTGCGCACGATGCCGTCGGTCGGTATCAGCTCGGTGGGCTGCAGCCAGCGCTTGAGGGCCGCTGGATCCTCCTTGGCGCCAGCACCTTTCTTCGACCAATCCACCGCCCGATCCTGGGTGGAGACGCGGCTCACGACCTGCACGGCCGGCTTGGCCGTGCCGGCCGGAAACTCGACCACGAGCATCTTGGCACCGTATTTTCCGTCCTCGGTCACGCGCGTCTGCGCGCCGGTCGCATTCCACTTGTTGTCGAGCGACTTCTGGTAGTCGGAATTGACCGAAGGCAGCGGCAGCCAGATGCGGGTCGCGCCTACCGGGAAGAGGATCTCGACCTGGGTCGTCACCTCGAAAGTGCGCCATTTCCCGGGGCGCGGCGTATACGTTCTCTGTTGAGCCCATGCATCGCGCACGAACCCCGCAAGGGAAGCGGCGGTGACTGTGAGCGGAACTGCGGTTGCGAGCTTTACGAAACGGCGTCGGTTCATGTGTGAGTCCTCGGTGACGGTGGTGGACAAAGGGCTCGCCACGTGCACGACGTGACCGCGTTCAGCCCGAGGAGGGAGGCCGAGGCGGGCAGCCCGCTCGCCGGCGCAGCCAACCGCTGCGGGCAGCGGCGCGAACACTTGCATGCGGCGTGAGGCGAATCATGGTCCTGCCTGGAAGAATCCGCGAGGGGAGGCAGGATAACCGCTGGGCGCGATTTGCTCAAGATTTCGGCTTGCCGCCGGTCATCGGCACGAACATCACCGGCAGCACCGCGCGCTGGCTGATGCTGCCGTCCATCGCTTTCTCGACCAGGGTGAACTGCTGGCCGCCGAGCCGGGAGTCGATCGGGATCGCCATGCGCCCGCCCGGCTTCAATTGCGCGACCAGTGCCGGCGGCACATGGCTCGCCGCTGCGGTGACGACGATGCCGTCATACGGTGCATGCTCGGGCCAGCCCGCATGGCCGTCGCCGATGCGCACCGAAACGTTGCCATAGCCCAGCGCTGCGAGTCGCCGCTGCGCCACGTGCCCCAGGGTTTCGATGATCTCCACCGTGTACACGTGCTGCACGAGCTCACACAGCACCGCGGCCTGGTAGCCCGAGCCGGTCCCGATCTCCAGCACCCGGTGATGCTTCTGTGGCATCACCAGATGGGTGGTGAGCGCGACGATGTAAGGCTGCGAGATGGTCTGGCCGCGGCCGATCGGCAGTGGATGATTGCGGTAGGCCGAGCGCTCCTGGCTCGGATCGACGAAGCGGTGGCGCGCAACCGTGCGCATTGCGTTCATCACCGCGTCGGAGAAGCGGCCGTGTCCGGTTTCGGTAGCGGTCTCCTGCGCCATCCGGGCGATCTCGCCGACCATGCGGTCGCGCTCGGCGGCAAGGGCCGCTTGCGTGGCTGCGGCTGCGGCTTCGTCCGGCGGCAGTGTCGACATGACAGCAACTCCCAGCATTGCGAGGATCAACCGTCGCCGCAAGCCCGGGTCAGCGCAGCCCGCGCGCGAGATCGGCCTTGATGTCCTCGATCGCTTCGAGCCCGACGGCGACGCGCAGGAGGCCTTCGCCGATACCGGCTGCAGCCCGGGCTTCCGCGCTGATGCGTCCATGGGTGGTCGAAGCCGGATGCGTGATGGTGCTCTTCGTGTCGCCCAGGTTGGCCGTGATCGACAGCATGCGGGTCGCGTCCACGACGCGCCAGGCCCCTTCGCGGCCGCCCCGGACATCGAACGACACGATGCCGCCGCCGCTGCGCTGCTGGCGCATGGCCAGCTCGTGCTGCGGATGCGACGGCAGCCCCGGATAGTAGACCCGCTCGATCGCGCTCTGGTTCTCCAACCAGCGCGCCAGCTCGGCCGCATTTGCGGCATGCGCTTCCATACGCACGCGCAGCGTCTCCAGCCCCTTGAGGATCACCCAGGCGTTGAAGGCGCTCAGGGTCGGGCCGGCCGTGCGCATGAAGGGATAGACCGAGCCCATGATGAAGTCGCGCCGCCCGAGCACGGCCCCGCCGACGATGCGGCCCTGACCGTCGAGGTACTTGGTCGCCGAGTGGATCACGATATCCGCTCCGAGCGCGATTGGACGCTGCAGCGCGGGCGTACAAAAGCAGTTGTCGACCGCAAGCGCCGCGCCGGCGCGATGGGCGAGCCGAGCCAGCGCCGCAACATCGGCGATCTCGGTCAGCGGATTGGATGGCGTTTCCACGAACAGCAGCTTGGTCTGCGCAGTGAGCGCTTTCTCCCACGCCCCGACATCGGTCGGGGACACGAACGTGGTGGCAATACCGAAGCGCTTGAGGATGCCCCCGAACAGCTGCACCGTGGAACCGAAAATGCTGTGCGATGCGATGACGTGATCCCCGCTTTGCAGCAGGCTCATGGCGCAGGCGAGGATGGCCGACATGCCTGAGGCCGTCGCGATGCAGGCTTCCGCGCCTTCGAGCGCCGCAAGCCGCTCCTGCAGGGTGGTGACGGTGGGATTGGTGAAGCGCGAATAGATGTAGCCCGCTTCCTTCTCTGCGAAGCGCGCTGCAGCCTGTGCCGCGCTCTCGTATACGAAGCTCGACGTGAGGTACATCGCTTCGCTGTGCTCGGCGAACTGGCTGCGATGGATGCCGGCGCGCACGGCCAGCGTTTCGAACTGGTAGTCTTCGCTCATGACCGTCACGTGAATGCCGGCAGGCCGCGGCCGGCCCGGCACTCGTCTCGTCCTCCGCCAGAAATGCAAAAGCCCGCTTGGGCACAATGCCAAAGCGGGCTTACGACCCTCGCTTTAGCGGAATTTATTACGCGCCCGCAAGCTGAAGCATCAAATCGGCGCGAACTGAGAGCCTACGTAAGCCGGACCGGGCTGTCAACCGCCGCGTTGACACGGCTGCTGCTTTGCTGCCGCGATCCGATTTCGCTGCGATGCACCCCCGCTACTCCGTCAGCACCAGGTTGAGATCCAGCTGGCCGCTGCCGCTGTCTTCAGTGCGCGGCGCGGAATGCCGGCGCTGCGCCTCCACGCCCGCGAGGTAGGCCGGGGTAACGTCGCCGGTCACATAGCGGCCCGAAAAACAGGAGGCTTCGAAATCCGGCACGCGCGGGTTGACCTGCCGCACATCCTCGACCAGGGCCTCCAGGTCCTGATAAATGAGCTCGTCGGCGCAGATCTCGCGCGCGATCTGCTCGTTCGAGCGCCCGGTGGCAATCAGCTCCTCGCGCGTGGGCATGTCGATGCCATAGACGTTGGGATAGCGCACCGGCGGCGCAGCCGAGGCGAAGAACACGCGCCGGGCGCCCGATTCGCGCGCCATCTGCACGATCTCGCGGCTGGTCGTCCCGCGCACGATCGAATCGTCCACCAGCAGCACGTTCTTGCCCTTGAATTCCTGCGCGATGGCGTTCAACTTCTGGCGCACGGACTTCTTGCGCACCGCCTTCCCCGGCATGATGAAGGTACGGCCGATGTAGCGATTCTTGATGAAGCCCTCGCGATACGGCAGCCCCAGCCCTTTGGCGAGCTGCATGGCGGCCGGGCGGCTCGAGTCCGGGATCGGAATGACGACGTCGATGTCCAACCGGCGGTAGGCGCGCTTGATCTTCTGCGCCAGGCTCTCGCCCATGTTGAGCCGCGTCTGGTACACCGAGATACCGTCGATCTGCGAATCCGGCCGGGCGAGATATACGTACTCGAAGATGCACGGGTTGAGCGAGTGCTGCGACGCGCACTGCTGGCTGTAGAAGTTGCCATCGGCATCGATCAGGATCGCCTCGCCCGGATCGACGTCGCGAACGAGCTCGAAGCCGAGCGTATCGAGCGCCACGCTTTCCGAAGCGACCAGGTATTCCATGCCGCGCTCGGTTTCCGCGCGCCCGAACACGATCGGCCGGATTCCATACGGATCGCGAAAAGCGATCAGGCCGAAGCCCGCGATCATCGCCACCACGGCGTATGCGCCGCGGCAGCGGCGATGCACGCCCGCCACCGCCTGGAACACGGTTGCCGGATCGATGGCCCGGCCCGACACCGCCATCTGCAGCTCGTGCGCGAACACGTTCAGCAGCACCTCGGAGTCCGAGTTGGTATTGACGTGGCGCAGGTCGTCGCGGAACAGCTCGTTCTTCAGCTGTTCGGTGTTGGTGAGGTTGCCGTTGTGCGCCAGCACGATGCCGAACGGCGAATTGACGTACAAAGGCTGGGCTTCGGCGGCGGCCCAGGCCGAGCCCGCCGTCGGATAGCGCGCATGCGCGATGCCCATGTTCCCAAGCAGCGAGCGCATGTCGCGGGTACGAAAGACGTCGCGTACGAAGCCCGAGCCCTTGTGCATGTGGAACGAGGCCCCTTCGCAAGTCACGATGCCGGCCGCGTCCTGGCCGCGGTGCTGCAGCACCAGCAGCGCATCGTAGAGCAGCTGGTTCACGGCCCCTTTGGCGACGACCCCGACGATTCCGCACATGTCAGATACCGGAGGCTTTCAATCGAAACTGATTCGCCGCGCCAGCTCGTCGGGCAAAAGCGGCATGACCGAGGCCGCAGCAGCCTCCAGCGGGGCGCTCAGCATCGCGTCGCGCCACGCAGGCGTGCGCGGAAAGGCCGTAAGCCCGCACAGCAGCACGAGAATAATGACGACGAGCATACCACGCGCCAAGCCGAAAATCGCCCCGAGCCCGCGATCCACGGGGCCCAGCCCGGCGCTGCGCAACAAGCTGGAGATGGCGACGGCAACGAGCGTCGTCAAGAGCAGGACCAGCACGAAAACGGCCGCGAAACCGGCCAGCAGACGCAAGCCCGGACTCTCGATCGAAGCCGGCAGATACGCGGCAACCGGGGCGGCATAGGCCTGAGCGGTCAGGAAGGCCAGTATCCAGGCGCCGAGCGCGAGGATTTCGCGCACCGCCCCCCGCCACACGCTGATCAGCACCGACAGCGCCACGATGGCGAGCACGGCGTAGTCGACGATGGTCATTCAGCGCTTCGCGAGCCGCGCTCAGCGCGGGGTGACATTGCCCTCGAAGCCGAGCGCCTGCAAGCGCGTGCGCTCTTTCTCCGCGGCCTCGCGGCTGGGAAAGGGACCGACTCGAACGCGCGTCATGTCGCCATTGGCCGACTTGATTTTTTCGGTGTACGCCTCGAGCCCCTTGGCCGCGAGCGCCTGCTGGATGTCGCGCGCCTTGTCGGCATCGGCGAGTGCGGCGATCTGCACCACGAACGACTGCTTCGCCGCAGCCGATTCGCGTGAATCGGCCGCCTTCTTCTTCGGCTCGGCCGCTGCCGTCTCCGGCTTGTCCTCGGCGCTCGGCTTTTCGGGCGGGGCGAGAATCCTATCCTGCTCGGCGCGCAACGCGTCGTCCCGGCCGGCGCCGGCAGGCTCGCCCGTGCCAGCCGGATTCGGCGCGGAATCCTTGCCCGCCGAGCGCGCATCGAAGCTGCCGGCGTCGGGCGAGGGAATCTGGATCGCGATTTCTTCTTCGCTCGGACGCGGCTCGTGTTCGAGCACCCAGGGCAACACCACGGCGATGACGGTCACGAGCGCGATGGCGCCGATCAGGCGACGCCTGGCACGTCTACGCAGTTGGACTTGCTCGTCGCTCGGCGCTGCTCTTGCCATCCGCTGGGTTCAGTGACCTTGCGCGTTCGAATTCAGGGGGGCAGCTCAGGGCTGCTGCGATTACGGCGCGGCGAGCGCGCTCATGATATCGGACACCGTGTAGAACGATCCGAACACGACGATTCTATCATCGTCGCCCGCGCATCGCCGCGCTGCGTGGAACGCCGCCAGCGGCGAATCGAAGCTGCTTACGGGCTTGCCGGGATCGCGTGCAGCGAGCAACGCGGCGAGCGTGCCCGCCTCGGTGCCGCGGCTGCCGTGCAGCGACGCGACATGCCAGCAATCGATCGCGTCCTTGACGGCGTCGATCACCGCGCCGATATCCTTGTCCACGAGCATTGCAAACACCGCGAACGTGCGCGCATGGCGTCCGTGGCTGCGCAGCGTTCGCGCCAGCGCGTGCGCCGCATGTGCGTTATGGGCCACATCGAGGATCACCGCGGGCCGGCCGGGCAGCACCTGGAAGCGCCCCGGCAAGGCCACGGCTACGAGCCCGGTGCGAATCGATTGCATGGGCACCGGCAGTCGCTGATGCAGTTGATCCAGCGCGGTCATGGCAGCGGCCGCGTTGGCCAGCTGATGCACCCCGCGCAATGCGGGATACGGCAACCCCGAGCGCTTGCCGCCGGGGCCCCAATAGCGCCATTGCATGTGTCCCTCGACGTAACCGAAATCCTGCCCGATACGCAGCAGCCGGGCGCCGCGGCCGCGTGCCTGCGCGACGACGCTGGCCGGCGGATCGGGATCGGCGCAGATCGCCGGCTGGTCCGGACGAAAGATGCCGGCCTTTTCGTATCCGATCGCCTCCCGGGTCGAGCCGAGGTACTGCGTGTGGTCGAGGTCGACGCTGGTCAGCAGCGCGCAATCGGCATCGAACACGTTCACCGCATCGAGCCTCCCGCCCAGGCCGACCTCCAGCACCGCGCAATCGAGCGCAGCCTCGGCGAACAGCAGCGCCGCCGCCAGCGTACCGAACTCGAAATACGTGAGCGAGATATCGCCGCGGGCTCGATCCACGCGCTCGAACGCGCCGACCAGCGCGGCATCGCTCGCCTCGGCGCCGTCGATGCGCACCCGCTCGTTGTAACGCAAGAGGTGAGGCGACGTATAGAGCCCGCTGCGGTAGCCGGCCGAGCGCAACATCGCATCGAGCAGCGCGCACACCGAGCCCTTGCCGTTGGTGCCGCCGACCACGAACAACGGCATGGCGAGGACGAGTCCCAGACGCGCGCGCACCGCCTCCGCCCGCTCGAGCCCCAGGTCGATCGACCGCGGATGCAGCCGCTCCAGCCGATCGAGCCATTGCGCGAGCGAGTCCATCCGAGCTCAAATCCACGCTCGCGTGGCGAGCCGTCTCATTGCGCCACGGGCACCGGCCGATGGGTGAGAAGCGCGAGCGTGCGCGCCAGCGTCGTTCGTAGCTCACGCCGGTCGACGATCATGTCGATCGCGCCGTGCTCGAGCAGGAACTCGGCGCGCTGAAAGCCCTCGGGCAAGGTCTCGCGCACGGTCTGCTCGATGACGCGCGGACCGGCGAATCCGATCAGCGCGCGCGGCTCGGCCACCACAACGTCGCCGATCATCGCAAAGCTCGCCGACACCCCGCCCATGGTCGGATCGGTCAGCACCGAGATGAACGGCTGCCCGGCCGCCGCCAGGCGTGTAAGCGCGGTGCAGGTCTTGGCCATCTGCATGAGCGAGAAGAGCCCTTCTTGCATGCGCGCGCCGCCGCTTGCCGCCACGCACACGAACGCGATGCGGCTCTCCACGCAGCAGTCGATTGCGCGCACCATGCGCTCGCCCACCACCGAGCCCATCGAGCCGCCGAGGAAGCGAAATTCGAACGCGGCCACGACCGCCGGCACGGTGAGGATGCTGCCCTGGACGACCACCAGCGCATCGGTTTCTCCGGTTTCGGCCTGGGCTTCCTGCAGCCGGTCGGGATAGCGGCGGCTGTCCTTGAACTTGAGCGGATCGAGCGGCGTGACCTCGGCGCCGATCTCGTCGCGTCCTTCCGGGTCGAGCAGCATATCGATGCGTGCGCGTGCGCCGATACGGCCATGATGGCCGCATTTCGGGCATACCCACAGGTTCTTTTCCAGCTCGGTGCGGTAGAGAACGGACTCGCACGCTTCGCACTTCGACCACAATCCTTCCGGCACGGCCTTGCGCGGCGAACCGTCCTCGCGCTTGATCCTCGGCGGAAGCAGCTTTTGCAGCCAGCTCATTGCAGCTCCTCAGCGAGCTTTCGCAGCATGGCTGAATCCACGCAGGGCTGCACACTCCCTTCTCCCTCCGAAAGAGGAGTTGGGGGTGAGGGAGCGCGGCGTCGGCGCACCGGCACTATGCCCGGCTCGTTACCGCGCATCCATCGCCTGGCGGATGCCCGTCACGAATTCGGCGGCACATGCGGGCGCGCCCGCCGCATCGGCAGTGGCCAGCCGCTGCACCAGCGCGCTGCCGATGACAACCGCATCGGCAACGCGCGCCACGGCGCGAGCCGTCGCTCCGTCGCGGATGCCGAAGCCGACACCGATCGGAAGGTTCGTCGCCTGGCGCAGCCGCTCGAGTTTTTGCTCGACCGGGGCGAGGTCGAAATGCGAGGCGCCGGTCACTCCCGTGAGCGAGACATAATAGATATAGCCGCGCGCGGCCGCTGCCAGCTCGCGCATGCGGGCATCGGTCGTGGTCGGCGCCACCAGGAAAATCGAGTCGATCCCGCGCGGTTCCAGCAAGCCGGCAAACTCCTGCGCTTCTTCCGGGGGATAGTCGACCACCAGGACGCCGTCCACGCCGCTCGCCGCTGCCCGCTCGGCGAAGCGCTCGCAGCCCATCGCCTCGATCGGGTTCGCATAGCCCATCAGGACGACCGGCGTGCGCGGGTCGCGGCGGCGAAACTCGCTCACCTGCTCGAGGATGCGGGCGAGCGTCATGCCCTTGCCCAGCGCGCGCTCGGACGAGCGCTGAATGACCGGGCCATCGGCCATCGGGTCCGAAAACGGCACGCCCAGCTCGATCACGTCCGCGCCTGCCTGCGCGAGCGCGTGCATGATCGCGACGGTTGCGCCCGGATCGGGGTCGCCGGCGGTGAAATACGGAATCAGCGCCTTGCGGCCTTCAGCGCGCAGGCGCTCGAAAGTTGCGGCTATGCGGGACACGTCGTTCGGGCCTTCGGCCGTGGAAGCTTCACTACAACGTCATGCCGGAACGGGCGGCAACCGTGTGCATATCCTTGTCGCCACGCCCGGAGAGATTCACCAGCATGATGGCATCCTTCGGCAGCGTCGGCGCGAGCCTGGCCGCGTGCGCCAGCGCATGGCTCGATTCGAGCGCCGGAATGATACCTTCGAGCCGGCACAGCGCATGGAAGGCGGCGAGCGCCTCGACGTCGGTCGCGGCGACGTATTCGGCGCGCTGGCTGTCGCGCAGCCATGCGTGCTCGGGGCCGACGCCGGGGTAATCCAGCCCGGCCGAGATCGAATGCGTTTCCTGGATCTGGCCGTCGGCATCCTGCAATAGATACGTGCGGTTGCCGTGCAGAACCCCGGGCGTGCCGGCGCACAAGGTCGCCGCGTGCTTGCCGGTCTCGATGCCTTCGCCGGCGGCCTCGACTCCGATCAGCCGCACCGATGCTTCCGGGATATACGCGTGGAAGATGCCCATCGCATTGGAGCCGCCGCCGACGCAGGCGATCACCGCGTCCGGATGGCGGCCCGCGAGCGCCATCATCTGTGCCTTGCACTCGCGTCCGATGATGGCCTGGAAGTCGCGCACCATCATGGGATAGGGATGCGGACCCGCCACCGTGCCGATGATGTAGAACGTGGAGCTCACGTTGGTGACCCAGTCGCGCATCGCCTCGTTGAGCGCATCCTTCAGGGTCTTCGATCCGGACTCGACCGGGACCACCTCGGCGCCGAGCATCTTCATGCGCGCGACGTTGGCCGCCTGACGCTTCACGTCCTCGGAGCCCATGTAGACGATGCACTCCAGCCCGAAACGCGCCGCGACCGTGGCCGCGGCCACGCCGTGCATGCCGGCGCCGGTTTCGGCGATCACGCGCTTTTTCCCCATGCGACGGGCGAGCAGCGCCTGCCCGAGCACGTTGTTGATCTTGTGCGCGCCGGTATGGTTCAAGTCCTCGCGCTTCAGATAGAGCTGGGCGCCGCCATGATGATCGGACCAGCGGCGGGCGTGGTAGATGGGGCTTGGGCGACCGACGTAATGCTCGAGATCGTATTCGATCTCGGCCTGGAATTCGGGATCGGCAGCGCAACGGAAATACGCGTCCTTCAGCTCTTCCAGCGCCGCCATCAAGGTCTCGGCGACGAACACGCCGCCGTAGCGCCCGAAATGGCCCTTCTCGTCGGGAAGGTCATGCATCCGCACGTCGTACTCCTGCTATGAAGTCGCGGATCCGCTGCGGATCCTTGATGCCCTTGGCGGCCTCGACACCGCTGCTCACGTCCACCGCCCACGGCCTTAAGGCCCGCACTGCTGCGCCGACGTTCTGCGCAGTGAGCCCGCCGGAAAGCACGATCGGCAGGGGCAGGTTTGGCGGAACGAGACGCCAGTCGAAACGCGTTCCCGTGCCGCCATGCGTGCCGCTGACATAGGCATCGAGCAGCAGACCGCGCGCGCGCCCGAACCGGCGCGCGTATTCTAGCAAATCGACCTCGGGGCGCATGCGAACGGCCTTGAAGTACGGCCGGCCGAAGCGCCCGCAGAGCTCGGGCGCTTCGTCGCCGTGGAACTGCAGCAGGTCGAGCGGCACGCGCGCGAGCACGCGCTCGACTTCGGCAGCCGCGCGATCGACGAACAGGCCCACCGTGCTCACGAACGGCGGCAGCCTGGCGATGATCTCGCGCGCGCTGTCCGGGGCGATGTTGCGCGGGCTGGGCGCATGGAAGACGAACCCCAGCGCATCGGCGCCGGCCGCGCAGGCGGCAAGCGCATCCTCGGCGCGGGTGATGCCGCAAATCTTGATTCGGGTCGGCATTGCGATCAGGCCATGATCAGGGGCTCGCGCGCGCATGGCAGAGCCAGCCCCCAGGCACTATCGTACTCCACCGCGGTGAGATACAGCCCGTCGGGCGCGAAGGTGGGCGCCGCGGCCGAGCGCTCGCGACCCGCGAGCAGCTCGCCCAGCCATTGCGGCGAATGGCGGCCGTTGCCGACGTAGACGAGGCTGCCCACGATATTGCGCACCATGCGCTGCAGAAACGCATTGGCGGCGAAGCGCATGACGATCAGCTCGCCGCGGCGCTCGATATCCAGCCTGCGCAGCTCGCGCGAGGGCGATTGCGCCTGGCATTCGGCGGCGCGAAAGGCGCTGAAGTCGTGCACCCCGAGCAGCAGGCGGCTCGCTTCCTGCATGCGGCCGACATCGAGCGTGCGATGGAACCAGCCGACACGGCCGGCCGCAAGCCCCGGCCGCGAGGCGCGATCGAGCAGGAGGTAGGTATAGCCGCGGCCGGTGGCGGAGAAACGCGCATGGAATTGCGGCGCAACCGGCTGCGCCCACAGCACCGCGGCGCCGTCGTCGAGCGAGCTGTTGACGCCGCGCACCCATGCGCTGAGCGGGCGCTCGACCGGCGCGTCGAAGTGCACGACCTGCGCGGTCGCATGGACGCCGCTGTCGGTGCGTCCTGCCGCGGCAACACGCACGAACTGCCCGCAGATTTGAGCCAGCGAGCGCTCGAGCGCGTCCTGCACCCCGCAGCCGTCGGGCTGGCTTTGCCAGCCGCAGAAGCAGCGTCCGTCGTATTCGATTCCCAGGGCGACGCGCATGTGGGGAGAAGAAAATGCCCCCGTCGCAGGGGGCATCGTGTAGTGGCGAGCGGCGCCGAAAGATTCCGCCGGCCGATCTCAATCCAGCTTCGACAGCAGCTCGTTGGCTTCGGCCTGCTGCTGCGCGTCGCCTTCCTTGATCACCTCGGCCAGAATTTCGCGTGCGCCTTCCTTGTCGCCCATTTCCTGATACGCCTTGGCCAGGTCGAACTTGGTCTGGACGTCGTACCAGTGATCGTCGTGCGCGGGCGCGCCGGCAGCTTCGGACTTCTCGGCGCCGCCCAGATCGAGTGACACGGTGTCGAGCGCGAAATCGATGGTGGTGGTATCCGCCGGCTTGAACTCCGGCACGTCGAGCTTGATGTCGGTCGGCGGCACTACCATATCGGCCGTCGGCGGCGATTGGGCCGGAAGCTCGAAATCGAACGAGATGTCCGCGGTCGTATCGGCTGCCGTCACCGGCGGCATGGCGCTGCCCTGCGGAATGGTCGGCGCCGGAGCATCCAGCGAACCCAGGTCGATCTCGACGCCGAGATCGCGCGCCTGCGCCTGGTTCTCCGGCGAGATGATGACCGTCTGATCGAAAGCCGCCGCGGCGGCCGGTTCGATCTTCATGGTCTTACCGGGGTCGAACTCGAAGTCGATGACGTTCGAGTCGGTGGCGGTCTTCGGCAGGTCCAGGTTCAGATCGGTGATCGGGCCCGAACGCGCCGCCGGATCGAGCGTGATGTCGGTCTTGGGCGCGGTATGGGGGTCGGTCAGATCGATGTCGGGCACGATCGGATGCGTATCCGTGGCCGGTCTTGTGCTCACCGCACCTTCGGTGCGCAGCGCCTCCATGCGCTCGGGAGAGAGCGCCATGGTCTTCACCGTCGGGTCTTCGCCGGCGTCGAGCGGCAGGTCGGTGACGGTGGTCGGCGCGCCGGCCGCAGTGACCATGTCGAGGTCGAAATCGAGGTTGACATCGGTGGCCACCCCGACCGGCGAGGCGATGGTGCTGTCCTTGCCCGCCGCGTACAGAACATTGTCCGGATCGAGCGCGAAGCCCATGGTCGCGGCCTTGAGCCACGTATCGCCGCGGCCACGGCTCGACTTGTGCAGGTCCTCCGCCAAGGCGTTGAAATCATTCTTGCTCTTGCGCGCGGCGTAGATCTCCAGCAGCTTCAGCCTGATCTCCTGCCGGGTCGGATCCTTGGCGAGCGCCTCCTTCAGGATCTCCTCGGCCTGGGCGTCGCGACCGTACGCAATGTAGACGTCGGCTTCCTGGATGGGGTCGACGTCGTCCCCCGCCACGGCGGCTGCAGCCGCCGGCGCCGCCGGCATTTCTGTGGTCGCGTCCGCAATCGGCATGGCGGCTTCGGACGCCGCCGTCGGGCCCAAGGGCGCCGCGACCGGCGCGGTGCGCAAGCTCGGCTCTGCCGTCAGCCGATCGTCGCTGCGCCGGCGCCGCGCCATGACGTAGGCGAGCCCGCCCAGCAGACCGAGCCCCAGCAGCGCGCCGCCCAGCAGCGTCGGATCCTCGTACCATGCCTCGACCGGCGGGGGTGGCGGGGGCGGGGGCGGGGGCGGTTCGGCTTTCTTCGCCTCCGCCTTCGGTTGGGGCGCGGGCGGTGCGGCTTCAGGCTTCGCTTCGGTCAGCGGCGGTACGGCCGGTGCGGGCGCATCCGGCTTGGCGGCCTCGACTGGCGGCTGCGCGGGCTCGGGCTTCTCAGCGGGCGGCGCGACAGTGACCGGCGGCGGCACCGGGATGCTCTTCATCTCCAGCAGCCGCTGCATGTCCTTCAGCGTCTTTTCCAGCGAGGCGATGCGCTCGTTCGAATCCTTGAGCGTCTTCTCGCGCGCAGTGGCCTCTTCTTCCAGGACGCGGATGCGGTCCTGCAGGTCCTTGTCGGCCGCGCCGGGAGCCGCCTCCGGCGCGCCCTTGGAAACCTTGACGACCTCCTTGCCCGGCGGCGCGGCCGGCGCCGTCTCTTCCACCTTGGTCGTCACCTTGCCGGCTGCGGCGCGCGTGCCGGCCACCGGAGTCTCGGGAACAGCGCCGGCGACGCGCTGCCGGTACGCCTTCCAATCCGCGGTCTGGACACGGATCTCGTTGCCCGCTTCGGCGCTCGATACCTTGCCCAGCTCGGCCGCATCCGGAATGCGCAGGATGCGCCCCGTGCGCAGCAGGTTCATGTTGTTGCTGATGAACGCGTCCGGATTGCTGCGAAAGATACCCACCAGAACTTGATCCAGGCTCACGCCTTCGGGCTTCGCCCCGGTCGCGATCTTGCGCAGCGTATCGCCCGGCTGCACCGGCCCATAGGTACGCTCGCCGCTATCGACCGGACTCGCCGCTGCCCGAGCCGACGGGGCAGCCACGGGCGCTGCCAGCGCGGGCCGGTCAGCGGGAACCGCGCTCGGCGTCGCGACCTGGGTGCTGCCAAAACCGGGCGGGTCGACCAGTGCCGTGTACTCGCGCACCAGCCGGCCGGTACTCCAGGTGAGCTCGATCAGCAGATCGATGAACGGCTCTTCGATCGGGCGGCCGGACGTCACCCGGATGTATGCGCCGCCGCCGGGACGGCGTTCGACCGTTGCACGCGCGCCCACGAGCGCCGAGTTGTAGTTGATATTGGCGTTGCGATAGGCGTCGGGCGAAGCGACCCGCGCCGTCAGGGTTGAAAACTCATCGGGGCGCACCGAGACCAGCTCGACGTCCGCCCGCAGGGGCTGACCGATGGCCGAATGGAGCGTCAGTCTGCCGAGACCGGCGGCGTATCCGGCGGCGGGCGAAAGCCCCAAGGCCAGCGTGACCAACGAAGCAATTAACGATTTCTTGCCCACTCCCGCCACCCTGATCGTTTTTTGGCACATTTAAGCTAACATCATGGGGTTATCGATGCAAGCTAAGAGGCCCATTAAAGAATCGCCGCAAGCCCCGTAACGCATCGGAAGAATGATGCGCGTGGCGTAAACGCCACAGCTTGCCGGGCTTCGCCCGTTTCTCCCCTCTATTCCGCGTTTATGGCATCGGACCGGACCCGGTCCTTTTGCCCGCACCGGCCCCGGTCTTTTTGCTCGGACCGGCCTCGGTCCTTGCGCCGGAGCCGGGTTCCGGTCCGTGCCGCAACCGCACCTCATCGGGTGTGAAGCACCTCGAGCATGCGCCGCAGCGGCTCAGCCGCTCCCCAAAGCAATTGGTCGCCGACGGTGAACGCCGTCAGGTACTCCCCGCCCATCGGCAACTTGCGCAAGCGCCCCACCGGGATATCGAGCGAACCGCTGACGGCCGCGGGCGTGAGCTCATTGAGTGTCGCTGCCTTTTCGTTGGGCACGACCTTCACCCACTCGTTGCCGCCTGCAATGAGGCTTTCGATCTCCGGCAGCGGCAAATCGCGCCTGAGCTTGATGGTGAGCGCCTGGCTGTGGCAGCGCATGGTGCCGATACGGACGCAAATACCGTCCAGAATGACTTCGGAACCGTTGCGCTTGCCCAGGATCTTGTTCGCTTCCGCCTGCGCCTTCCACTCCTCGCGGCTCTGGCCGTTGCCGAGATCCTTGTCGATCCAGGGGAGCACGCTGCCCGCGAGCGGGTGCTCGAAATGCTGGCGCGGAAAGTCGGCACGGCGCATCGCGGCGTGCACCGTCTTGTCGATATCGAGAATACGGGCTGCCGGGTCGCCGAGCGCAGGCCGCGCAGCCTCGTGCAGCTCGCCCATCTGGTCGAGCAGTTCATGCATGTGCTGCGCGCCGGCTCCGGAAGCCGCCTGATAGGTCATGGCCGTAGCCCATTCCACCAGGTCTTCCTTGAACAGCCCCGCCAGACCCATCAGCATGAGGCTCACCGTGCAGTTGCCGCCGATGTAGTCGCGCCCGCCGGCGGCGAGCGCCTGGTCGATCACCGGCCGGTTGACCGGATCGAGCACGATCGTCGCATCGTCTTTCATCCGTAGCGGCGATGCGGCATCGATCCAGTAGCCCTTCCACCCGGCCGCTCGCAACCTGGGGTGGACTTCGCTGGTGTAATCGCCGCCCTGGCAGGAGACCAGCACCGGCAGCGCTTTGAGGCGCTCGATATCGTGAGCGTCGGCAACCGGGGCGACTGCGCGGTCGATGTCCGGTGGCTTCGGCAGGGGCCTGGACGTGCTGAAGAACACGGGCTCGATACGCCCGAAGTCGCCCGTCTCGCGCATGCGCTGCATCAGCACCGAGCCGACCATGCCGCGCCAGCCGATGAATCCCACGTCCGTTTTCATTGCCGTTCCATCTCTCGTCTCGCACCGGGCGCCGCTCAGGCGCGCAGCGCGGCGACCACCGCGTCGCCCATCTCCGCCGTGCCGACTTGACGCGCCTCGGCTTCATGGATATCGGCGGTGCGATAGCCTTGCTGCAACACCGTGCGCACCGCGCGCTCGATGCGCTCGGCGGCGTCCGTCCGATCGAACGTATAGCGTAGCATCATCGCCGCCGAAAGTATGGTGGCGAGCGGGTTGGCGGCGTTCTTGCCGGCGAGGTCGGGCGCCGAGCCGTGGATCGGTTCGTACAACCCTTTTCCGGCTGCATCCAGCGATGCCGAAGGCAGCATGCCGATCGAGCCGGTGAGCATCGACGCCTCGTCCGAGAGGATGTCGCCGAAGAGATTGCCGGTGACGATCACGTCGAACTGCTTCGGGTTGCGCACGAGCTGCATGGCGGCGTTGTCGACGTACATGTGGCTCAAGGCGACATCCGGGTAGCGCTTGGCCGTATCGGTCACGATATCGCGCCAGAACTGGCTGGTCTCGAGCACGTTCGCCTTGTCCACCGAGCAGAGCTTGCGGGCGCGCTTGCGCGCGAGCTCGAAGCCGAGCTCCGCGACGCGCCGGATCTCGCCCTCGGTATAGGTCATGGTATCGAAGCCTTCGCGCTCGCCACTGGGCAGCCGCCGCACCCCCCGCGGCTTGCCGAAATAGATGTCGCCGGTGAGCTCGCGCAAGATCAGGATGTCCAGCCCGGACACCACTTCCGGCCGCAGCGACGAAGCGCCCGCCAATTCCGGATACAGCAGCGCCGGGCGCAGGTTGGCGAACAGCTCCAGCTCGCGCCGCAGGCCGAGGATCGCCTGCTCGGGTCGTTTCTCGCGCGGCAGGCTGTCGTACTTCCAGTCTCCGACTGCGCCGAACAGGATCGCATCGGCCTTGCGCGCGAGCGCCAGCGTGGCGGCCGGCAGCGGCTCGCCGCTCGCGTCGTAGGCCGCACCGCCGACCGGCGCCTGCTCGAGCTCCAGCGGCAGACCGTCGAGCGCTTTCAGCACCTTGACCGCCTGGGCGACGATTTCGGGCCCGATTCCGTCGCCGGGAAGCAGCGCGATCTTCATCGCCTTGCCTGGATCGGCGTCACGCGAACAGCCACGGCTGCGCAGCCTCGTGCCTCGCTTCGAACGCGCGGATCTCGTCCGCGCGCTCGAGGGTGAGGCCGATTTCGTCCAGGCCGTTCAGCAGGCAGTGCTTGCGGAACGGATCGACGTCGAAACGCAGCTCCTGGCGCCCGGGGGTGGTGATGGTCTGGCTATCGAGGTCGACGGCAAGCCGATAGTTGGGTGTGGCCTGCGCCTCCTTGATGATCTGGTCGACCACTCTTGCGTCCAGGACGATCGCGAGCAGCCCGTTCTTGAAGCAATTGTTGAAGAAGATATCGGCGAAGCTCGGCGCGATGATGGTGGTGAAGCCGTAATCCTGCAGCGCCCACGGCGCGTGCTCGCGCGAGGAGCCGCAGCCGAAGTTCTCGCGCGCGACCAGCACCTGGGCGCCGCGATAGCGCGGCTGGTTCAGCACGAAATCGGGATTCAGCGGCCGCTTGCCGTTGTCCATGCCGGGCTCGCCGTGGTCCAGGTAGCGCCACTCGTCGAACAGGTTGGGGCCGAAGCCGCTGCGCCCGATCGCTTTCAGGAACTGCTTCGGAATGATGGCGTCGGTGTCGACGTTGGCGCGGTCGAGCGGTACGACCAGTCCTTCGCGCGATTGGTACTTGTCCATGCGATGTCCTCTATTGCAGCGTGCGCACGTCGACGAAGCGCCCGGCGACCGCAGCCGCCGCAGCCATGGCGGGGCTCACCAGATGGGTGCGCCCGCCCGCGCCCTGACGGCCCTCGAAGTTGCGATTCGAGGTGGACGCACAGCGCTCGCCGGACCCGATCTGGTCTTCGTTCATGCCCAGGCACATCGAGCAGCCCGGTTCGCGCCATTCGAATCCGGCTTCGACGAAAATCTTGTCCAGGCCCTCGGCCTCGGCCTGGCGCTTGACCAGCCCCGAGCCCGGCACCACCAGGGCGAGCTTCACCGAGCTTGCCACCTTGCGGCCACGCGCCACGGCCGCGGCCGCGCGCAGATCCTCGATGCGCGAATTGGTGCACGACCCGATGAAGACCTTGTCGATGGCGATCTCGGCGATCGGCGTGTTCGGCGCAAGGCCCATGTACTTGAGCGCGCGCTGCATCCACTCGCGCTGGGTCGGATCGGGCTCCTGCATAGGATCCGGCACCCGGCCGTCGATCGGCGCCACCATCTGCGGATTGGTGCCCCACGTCACCTGCGGCTGGATCGCGCCAGCATCGATCTCGACCACCTTGTCGAACTTCGCATCCGGGTCGCTCGTGAGCGTGCGCCAGTACGCGGCTGCCTTTTCCCACTGCTCGCCCTTGGGCGCGAACGGCCGCCCGCGCACGTATTCGATGGTCTTGTCGTCGACCGCAACCATGCCGGCGCGCGCGCCCGCCTCGATCGACATGTTGCACACGGTCATGCGCCCCTCCATGCTGAGCGCGCGGATCGCCGAGCCGCCGAACTCGATGGAATAGCCCGAGCCGCCCGCACTGCCGATCTTGCCGATGACGGCGAGGACGATGTCCTTGGCGGTGACGCCCGGGCCGGTCTCGCCTTCGACTTTGACGAGCATGATCTTGGTCTTCTTGGCCACCAGGCACTGGGTCGCGAGCACGTGCTCGACCTCGCTCGTGCCGATGCCGAATGCGAGACAGCCCAGCGCCCCGTGCGTGCTCGTGTGCGAGTCGCCGCAGACGATGGTCATGCCGGGCAGCGACGCCCCCAACTCGGGCCCGATCACGTGCACGATGCCCTGGCGCTGATCCAGAAAGGGGTAGTACGCCTTCGCGCCGTGCTCCTTGATGTTCTTGTCCAGGGTCACGACCTGCAGCTTGGCGATCTGATCGCGCATCCCGTCGAGCCCCTGGTCCCAGTCGCGCGTCGGGGTGTTGTGGTCGGCGGTGGCCACGACCGACTCGGTGCGCCAGACCTTGCGCCCGGCGAGCTTCAGCCCCTCGTAGGCCTGCGGGCTCGTCACCTCGTGCACGAGGTGACGGTCGATATAGATGAGAGCCGTGCCGTTGGCGTCCTGGCGGACGAGGTGGCTCTCCCAAAGCTTGTCGTAGAGTGTCTTGGCGCTCATGGCGATGACGGATGCGGGTGAAAGCAGGAAATTATGTCACAACTCATCCGGAGCCTGAACGTATCACCCCCTCCGCGGCCGCACGGCAGCGAGCAGCACCAGCCCTAGCAGCGCGCACAGCGCCGCGGCGCTGAAGGTCCAGCCGGCGCCCACGCGCTCCCAGGCCACGCCGCTGCCCAGGCCGCCGAGGGTCCCGCCCAGGCCGAAAGAGAGGCTGGAGTAAACGGCCTGGCCGCGCGAGGCGTTGGGTCCGCGAAAGAATTCCTGCACGCGCGCCAGCGCGGCGGAATGGAATACGCCGAAGGTGGCGGCGTGCAGCAGTTGCGCGAAAAAGAGCACGAGGGCCACGTCCGCGAACCAGGCGATCAGGACGAAGCGCAGCACCGCCAGCACGAAGCTCGCGGCCAGCAGGCGCTGCGCGCTGAAACTGCGGTACAGCCAGGGCAACGCGGCGAACACCGCGATCTCGGCGATCACGCCCACGCCCCACAACCAGCCGATCGCGGTTTTGCTGTAACCGTGAGCGACCAGGTGCAGGGAGAAGAAGGTGTAGTAAGGCCCGTGCGCCACGGCCATCATGAAGCAGGCGGCGATGAGCGCGATGACGTCGGCTCGCCGCAGCACGTTGCGGATCGGCTCGGCCGCGTGCTTCTCCTCCTCGTGCAAGCCGGGCTCGGGCACGGTCCAGGTCGAAATCAGGATGCCGACCATGGTCGCGCCCAGTATCCACAGCAGCACGACGATGGGGCTGCGATCGAGCAGCCAGCCCACGCCGATCACCGCGACGATGAAGCCGATCGAGCCCCATAGCCGGATGCGGCCATAGTAGCCGCTGCGCCCCGCCAGGTGGTCGAGCGTGGTCGTCTCCATGAGCGGCAGCGCCGCGCTCCAGAAGAAGCTCCACAGCGCCAGGCAGAGCGCGAGCCACGCGACCTGGGTGCCGGCGAACACGCCGGCAAACGTGATCGTGCCCACGAGGCCGGCGAGGCAGGTCACGCGCACGCGGCTGCGATAGCGATCGGCGAGATAGGCCCAGAGATGGGCGGCAACAATGCGCATGGCCTGCGGCAAGGCCAGCAGCAGACCGATCAGCGCCGCGCCGTAGCCCAGCGCATCGAGGTAGAGCGAGAAGTAAGGCGCGAACGCGCCAATGTAGGCGAAGTAGAAAAAGTAGAAGCCCGCCAGCCGCCAATACAGACTGCGGCTCACGGCACGGCGGCGCGCGAGCGCATCAGGCTTCGTCGGGCTCCGGGTTCTCCACCCGCTCGGCCGCGCGCAGTTGCGCGATCACCGCTTCCGGCGCGAGGCTCGCGATGCGCGGCGTGGCGCATTCGACGTCGGCGTTCTGCGCGCGGTGGCGCAGCGCGTGGTCCATGAGCGTGAGCGCGAGCATCGCTTCGGCGATCGGCGTGGCGCGGATGCCGACGCACGGATCGTGACGGCCGTGCGTTTCGATGCTCCCCGCCTGGCCCTGCTTGTCGATGGTCCGGCGCTCCAGGCGGATGCTCGAGGTCGGCTTGATCGCGATGCTGACCACGACATCCTGCCCGGTCGAAATGCCGCCGAGAATGCCGCCCGCATTGTTGGAGAGAAAACCCTCGGGCGACATCTCGTCCGAGTGCTCGGTGCCCTTCTGCGTCACCGCAGTGAAGCCGGCACCGATCTCCACGCCCTTGACCGCGTTGATGCTCATCATGTTGTAGGCGATGTCGGCATCGAGCTTGTCGTACACCGGCTCGCCCCAGCCGACCGGCACGTTGTGCGCGACCACGTTCACGCGCGCGCCGCACGAATCCCCCGATTTGCGCAGCCGGTCCATGAAGGCTTCGAGCTCGGCAACGACGGCTTCGTCGGCGACGAAGAACGGATTGCGATGCACCGTCTCCCAGTCCTTGAACGCGACCACGTTGGGCCCCAGCGCGGCGAGGTAGCCGCGTACGACGATGCCATAACGCTCGTTGAGCCACTTCTTCGCGATCGCGCCGGCGGCCACCCGCACCGCGGTCTCGCGCGCCGATTGCCGGCCGCCGCCGCGATAGTCGCGGATGCCGTACTTCTGCCAGTAGGTGTAGTCGGCGTGCCCGGGACGGAACAGATCCGCGATCTTGCTGTAGTCGCGACTGCGCGCATCGACGTTGCGGATGATGAGCCCGATCGGCGTGCCGGTGGTGCGGCCTTCGAACACGCCCGAGAGGATCTCGACGATGTCGTCCTCACGCCGCTGCGTGACGTGGCGCGAGGTGCCGGGTTTGCGCCGGTCCAGCTCTTTCTGGATGTCTTCGGGGCCGAGCGCCAGGCCGGGCGGACAGCCGTCGACCACGCATCCGATGGCCGGACCGTGGCTCTCGCCGAAGGAGGTCACGCAGAAGAGCCGACCGAGGGTATTGCCGGACATGCTAGAGGCCACTCGATGGAATCGGCGGAGCAGTTTAACATAGCGTCGAACCCCTGGAACCGACCGCATGCGCGAATATCTCGACCTGATGCGCCACGTGCTGGAGCACGGCAGCCGCAAGAGCGACCGCACCGGGACCGGCACCTTGAGCGTGTTCGGCCCGCAGCTGCGCTTCGATCTCGAGCGCGGCTTTCCGCTGCTCACGACCAAGCGCGTGCACCTGAAGTCCATCGTGCACGAGCTGCTCTGGTTCCTCGCCGGCGACACCAATATCGCTTATCTCAAGCAGCACGGCGTCACCATCTGGGACGAATGGGCCGACGGGCGCGGCGACCTGGGTCCGATCTACGGCCATCAATGGCGCTCCTGGCCCGCGCCCGACGGCCGCCACATCGACCAGATCGCACAGGTGCTGGCGGAGCTGAAGACCAACCCGGATTCGCGCCGCATGCTCGTCTCGGCCTGGAACGTGGCCGACCTGCCGCGGATGGCGCTGATGCCGTGCCATGCGCTGTTCCAGTTCTACGTGGCGGACGGGCGCCTTTCCTGCCAGCTCTATCAGCGCAGCGCCGATCTGTTCCTGGGCGTGCCGTTCAACATCGCCTCCTACGCATTGCTCACGTTGATGATCGCGCAGGTGTGCCGCTTGCGGCCGGGCGAATTCATCCATACCTGCGGCGACACCCATCTTTATCTGAACCATCTCGAGCAGGCGCGCGAACAGCTTGTACGCACGCCGCGCGCGCTGCCGCGCATGCGGCTCAATCCCGCAATCGACGATCTGTTCGCGTTCCGCTACCAGGATTTCGAGCTCGTCGGCTACGATCCGCATCCGGCCATCAAGGCGCCGGTCGCCGTCTAGCGAACGCGGACGATGGCAGCCGGGCAGCCGCGCATCTCGCTGATTGTGGCGATGAGCCGCAACCGCGTCATCGGCCGCAACAATGCTATTCCGTGGCGCATCCCGGCGGAGCTCGCTCGCTTCAAGCAGCTCACGATGGGCCATCACATCGTCATGGGGCGCAAGAGCTGGGAATCGATCGGGCGGCTGCTTCCCGGGCGCACCACGGTCATCGTCACGCGCAATCCGGACTTGCGCGTGCAGGGCGCGTTGATCGCCGCCTCGCTGCCGCAGGCGCTTGGCCTGGCTGCCCAGGACGAGGAAATCTTCGTCATCGGCGGCGCGGAGATTTTCCGCCTGGCACTGCCGCTGGCGCAGCGCATCTATCTCACCACGGTCGAGATCGACATCGAGGGCGACACCTTCATGCCGCACGTCGATCCGGCCGCGTGGCGCTGCGTGAGCAGCGAGTCGCATCCGCCGGACGCAACCAATCCGCTTGCGTGGGTGCTCGAAATCTACCACCGCGTAGCCGGCACGGAGCACGTCGTGTGAGACGCTTCCTGGCCGCTGTCCTGCTGGCTGCCGTCGCCATGCACTGCCCCGCGCCGGCGGCGCAGCAGACGATCGGTGCCGAGGTGCTGCGCGAACGCGATGAAGGGCTGCGCGAACGCGC
>WHTS01000019.1:0-14984 GCA_009377585.1 Betaproteobacteria bacterium | reverse complement strand
GAAGGGCTGCGCGAACGCGCCGAAGGGCTGCGCGAACGCGCCGAGGCGGGCGACGTGCGAGCGGTGCGCGCGCTGGCCGAAGCGTATTACCTCGGCCGCGGCGGCGTGGCGCAGGATTTCGCCGCAGCCGCGCGCTGGTACCGCAAGCTGGCGGCACAGGGCGAGGCCGGCGCGCAGACGACCCTGGGGCTCATGTACGCGCGTGGCTGGGGACTTGCGCCGAATCTCGCCGAAGCGCGCAGGTGGTGGAGCCTCGCCGCCGCCCAGAACGATCCGGGCGCGCAGCACAACCTCGGCATGGTCTACCTGCAAGGGCAAGGGGTCGCGCGCGATCTGCCGCAGGCTTTGCATTGGTTGCGGCGCGCGGCCGAGCGCGGTCATGTGGCGGCACAGCGCATTGTCGGCTTGATGTACTTCGACGGCGAAGGAACCACCCGCGACGTCGAAACCGGCCTCACCTGGCTCACCATCGCGGCCGAGAGTGGGGAAGAAGGTGCGCAGCAAGCCTTGCAGGCCATCGGTGACAAGGTCCCGGAGCAGCAGCGCAGCGAAGCGCGGGCGCGGGCGCTAGAATGGATCAAGACACACCCGCCGCGCTGACCGATGCCCTTACGCAGCCGGCACGTCCAGCGCAGCCGGAGGAACTCCCGCCTCATGGCGCGCCCAGACCATCTCGAAGGCGCGTTCCAGGCAACGCGCGAGATCGCCCGCATCCCATAGTGGGCATGAAGCTCGCGCCGCCTCGAGCCGCTCCTTGATCGTGTCCAGTGCCGCCGGATCGGCCGCCAACGCGACTGCGCGCGCTTCGTAGTCGCTTGAGCTTTCGGCAACGAGATCGGGCAGGCCGGCAGTGCGCACGAGGCTCGCCCCGACCCGGCCCGCGGCCGTATGACCGACCAGCGTCAGCACCGGCACGCCGCAGTACAAGGCTTCGAGCGCGGTCGTGTGCGCATTGCACGGCAACGTGTCGAGAAACAGGTCGGCGAGGCGCAGGCGGGCAAGATGCTGCTCCAGGGCGATTTTGCGCGCGAACACGATCCGTGCCGCATCGATGCCGTATGCTGACGCATGGGCCCGCAGGTTGCGCTCGACGATCGCGTCGCCCAGCAGCCACAGGACGGCGCCGGGCACGCGCGCGAGTATGCGCATCCAGGCTGCGAACACGGCCGGATCGATTTTGTAGGCGCCGCTGAATGCGCACAACACCGTGCCGCGCTCCGGCAGTCCGCATTGCGCCCGAGTCGGCGTCGGCGCGGGAACGAGAGGTCCTGTGGCATAGGTCCAGCATGAGCGCGGCAGGCGCACGAGACATTCGGGCGCGAACTGCGCGCCATCCTCTCCGTTGGCTCCGTCGGCGATGCGGTAGTCGACCCAGTCGCCGCCCGAGCTCACCAGTCCTCCCAGATAGCAGATGTTGATGGGCGCCGGACGAGCAGCCAGCACGTGCGGGCGCGACCAATCATAGCCGTGCGATTCGTCCACGAGGACATGGATGCGATCGTCCCGGATGAGGCGCGCGAGCCGTGCGTCGTCAGCCGCATGAGCAGCGCGCAACGCATCGAATCCTTGCGCCAGCCACTGCGCTTCGCGGCTCGCATCGGGGGGATTGAGGACATAGCCGAAGCTGCGTACACGCGCCCGGTCGAAAGCATGCAGAATCGGCGCGTTGAGAAACGCGCTCGGATGGCGCCGGAAGCCGGCCGAGAGAAAGCCGATGCGTAGCGGCTCGCCGGGCTCGCGCGGCACGTCCTGCGGCGGCATCCGGCTGGGCGCGGCCGCTGCAATCGAATGCGCGACCCCGCTCACGACAGCGCGCACGACATCGGGCGCCAGCGGCAGGAAAAGGCTCGAGAACGGCAACGAGCGCTCGCAGACCAGGTCGCCGCTGCGCAGGCCCTCGCGCACGATCTGTTCGAAACGCGCGATGAACTGCTCACGCCCGCGCCAGTCGCAGCGCGCCAGGCGATCCACGCCGCGCACCAGGTAGACGACACGCGGATCGGGCATCTCGTCCTGCGCCCGTCCAACCTTCGCAGTCGAATCCGACTGCGCCTGATACGCCGAGCGAACGATGGTGCGAAAGAGCGCCGGATCGAGCGAGCGCGCCCGCTCGAAGCCCGCGCGCGCTTCCGCGATCTGGCCCAGGCAGGCCAGCGCGAGCGCCCGGCACACCTGCGCGCCGACATGCCGCGGTTCGCGCTCCAGCACCGTGCGGCACGCGGCGAGCGCCTCCTCGTAACGGTCGGCTGCCGTCAGCGCCTGCGCTCGATTGAAGTGCCCTTCGCAAGCAGCGGGATTCGCCGCGATCGCGCGCTCGGCGTCCGCGAGCGCCAGCTCCGGCCGGCCCAGCCGCAACAGCAAGGCGCTTCGATTGAGCAGCGCGGCGAAACAGGCTGCATCGATGGCAATGGCACTGTCGTAGTGCTGCAGCGCCTCGGTCGTCTTACCGGTCTGCTCCAGCACGATCGCCATGTTGACGACGATGCGGGCGTCCTGCGGATCGAGCGCGTGCGCGCGCGCATATTCCGCCAGCGCCTCGCCCGGCCGGCCAAGCAGACCCAGCATGGCCGCACGGGCGTTGGCGGCCTGGACATGTTGCGGGCCCAAGCGCACGGCGCAGTCGAATGCGCTCAGGGCGCTCGCAAGCCGGCCGCACAAATGTTCGGCCGCACCGAGCAGGAACCAGGCTTCGACCGTATCCGCGTACTGGCGGCAGATCGGCTGCAGCAGCGATCGCGCTGGTTCGCCCTGGCCCTGCCCGAGCAGCACGCGGGCTTGCGCGAGCGTTGCTGCGATGGGATCGTTCATGACGCCCGTGGTGCGAGCCGTCGACGGCGTGCACGAGCGCATCCGCCCATCAGAAACCCACCTCGCAGACGAAATCGTCGAGCTTGTCGGCGCGCCCGCGTGCAATCCCATCGACCTGCGCAACCGATATGCAAAACGGGTGGCCGAGGTGACGAGCAATGCTGGCCGCCAGCGCGGCAGCCTGTTCGGCCCGCAATGCTGCGTCGCTGACCACATCCAGCCGCATCACATCGACGGCGGTCTGCACGAGGCGAAATTGTCGGATCGGCGCAACCTGCGACCACTCGCCCGGCCGGATGCGGGGCCAGAACCGGCTGCCGTCCGCCAGCACCGCCATGTTGCGCGACCGGCCGGCGACACGACCCAGGACGGGCAATCCGCGGCCGCAGGCGCACGGCTCGCCCGGCTCGGCATAATCGCCGAGCTGGTAGCGGATGAAGGGCGTGGCGAAGTTGTGCAGCGAGGTCACGACCACCCGGCCGATGGTTCCGGCAGGGCACGGTGCACCCTGGTCGTCGAGCACTTCCACCACCACGTTTTCCGACTGCACATGGTAGTGAACATGCTGCGGACATTGAAAAGCGATATAGCCGACTTCCTGCGCGCTGTACATGTCGACCACAGGGACATTCCAGGCCTGCCGCACCAATTCACGCAGCGCCTCGGGCAGGCGCTCGCCGAAGGTTCTCGCCTCGCGCAGCCGCGTGAGCCGCAAGCCGCAAGCAATGAACTCGCGCGCGAGCGCAGCCAGGTTCGAAGGATAGCTCAGCAGGTACTCGGGATCGCGCTCGGCGAGCCATGCCGCCTGCTCGGGGATGGGCGTGGAGACGCGCAAGCCCGATGCCGGCCCGGTGGGGCCCAGCAGCGTCGCCGGCAGCCCCCAGTCCGGGCGCTCGCCCGGATCGATCACCGAGCGGATCGCCGCCAACCGAGCGCCGAAATCGCGCCGGTGCCACAAGTGCTCGCGCAAGGTGAGCGCGTGCCACATCACCTTGACGATGTCGGTGGCGGCGAACTCGATCGGCTCGGCAGTCGAGCCGGAGGTCGCTTCCCGGTACGCTTTCCCGTGCTGCGGCGGCCAGCTGGAGGCGTAGAGGCTCGCGCCTGCCGCCTGCACCTCGCTGCGGCGTAGCATCGGGATGGCGCGAAAGAGCGTCCACGACAAGGGGGAGTCGGGCCGATAGCCGGCCGCCGCCAGGCGTGCGCGATAGAACGGAACCTGATGCCACGCGTGCGCGAACAGTGCGTCGAGCTGGGAAAGCTGGCGCGCCTGCAAGTCCTGCGGCGAAGACCATTCGCTGCGCTCGAACTGCCACTGCAAAGCGAGCAGCAGCGCCGTATCGTCCGCAACCGCCGCGTGCCGGCCGATCGCGTGGCCGCGCTGCCACTGCGCCGCCAGGATACGCGCGTCGTCGCGCCCGGGAAACGCCGGCCAGCACACGCCGGGTACGGCGCTCGGCACGCTCGCCTGTGCCGCGGTCAATGGACTGCGTCGCGCACGACGCCGCACGCACCGACGCCTGCAGCCACTACGGGGCCTTGGTGAAGGCCGCCGCGCCGTTGACGAATTTGCCGGAGCCGTTCTGGATGTTGTAGGCCACGCCCGCGCGCGCGGCCATCGCACCGGCGAAGAAGCCGTGGATCGAGGTCGAGCAACCCGATGCGCAAGCGCTGCCCGTGGTGTAGCCGAAGGACGAGCCGCTGAAACCCGATCCGGAGATGGGGAGCCCGGTCGCGTTGATCGCGTACGCAGCAGCGTTGACGTTGACGTTGGCATTGAAGCTCACGAGTCCGGTACCGAAATTGGCGGTGAGCGAGGCGCTGCTCAACGTGCCTGGCATCGCGCCGATCGCATCGGTGGTGGGATTGGTGGCGCCCAGCAGCGAGTAGCTTGCCGTTACGCCTCCGCTCTGCAGGGCCGTCATGTCCGACAGTGGCGTAGGCGCACCGAAGACGTTGTGGAAGCTCTGCGAGCCGGTGAAGGCGCCGCCGGCGTGGCCCGATGTACCGCCGAGCGTGCCGCCGCTCCAGCGCGACCAGCCGATGATGCCGTCATTGCCGCTTTCCCCCGGCGCCGTCACTGCCGAGCCGATCGCCGTCAGGCCCGAGGTCTCGAAGAACCGCAAGAGCTTGCCGGAGCTGTCGATGGCTCCAGTGGTCCCCGTTTTCAGGAACGAGTCGCTCGCACCCAGCGACCCCGGGTCGTGCGCGCCGGCATGGTCGATCGCGACCGAGCTTCCGACCAGGGTGCCTCCGCCGGGCGCGGGCGTGAAGCCCGACTGGGTGAACGTGGCTGCGCCGGCGATCGTCTCCGTGTCATCGAAGATGCGGTATCCCAGCCCGGCTCGCGCCGCCCCGGCGCCGGCGAAGAAGCCCTGCACACTCGATGTGCAGCTGGACGCGCACCCGGCCGGGTTGGTCGTGGGCAGTCCGGAACCGGAGAAAGACGGTCCGAAAGTCAGCACCTCGGAGCTTGCCGTGTTGCCCAGGCCACCGGTCGTCACCACGTGATAGTCGTTGCTGCCGAAATTGACATTGAAGTCGAGCCCGACCCTGCCGAGCGCGAAGTCGACTGCCATCGCGCCGCTAAAGCTGCCCAGGCCCAGCGTGCCGCTTGCCGAGGTCGCTTTGGTTGCGCCCTGCAGGGTAAAGCTCGCGATCCCGGATGCAAGCGCCGGGCTCGTCAGAGTGCCGAAGACGTAGTGAAGTCCCTGGTTCGCTGTGAGGTTCAGTGCGGAGAATCCGGCACCCTCGCCCCCGTCCACGGTGGCCGTACCGCTGCTGAGGCGGCCGAAGCCGATCGTGCCGTCATAAGCGTGTTCGCCCGGGGCGAAGCTCGCCGTCTTCTGATCCATCGCGACCAGGCAGCAACCGCTGCCGTCGAACATCGTCACGCGCCCGCTCGGCGCCAGCTGGGCAGTCCCGTTCGATGCGACGATCGTGGCCGACGTAGCACCGTCGGCATACGCAGCCAGCATGTTGGTGACAACCGGAAGATAGAGTTCCGCTTGCGTCCCGGCCGCGGCGCCGTGAACCTTGAGCGCCGCTGCGGAATCGTCGATCGCGTAGCTGAAGCCGGTGCGAACCGCGTTTGCGCCGCCGAAGAAACCGAGCACGTCGGCGCTGCAGCCTGAAGCGCAGGCGGCCCCGCCAATGCCCGTCGTGGGCACCGAAGCGCTATTGGCGAACACGAACGGCGCCGACGCCCCGAGCAGCGCGACTTCGGAGCCGGCGAGGCCGCCGGTCCCGCCCGTGGTCTGCACGCGGTAGCCTGCGCTGGAGAACGTAACGGTGAAATCCATGCCGACCTTGCCGGTTGCGAAGTTCACCGCCAGAACGGGCTGGCCGGCGCCCTGGCCGGGCGCGAACGTGCCAAGCCCCAGTGCGCCGGTGGTCGAAGTCGCCCGGGTCGCCGCAAGCGCGTTGTAGGTTGCGATATTCGCGGCTGGCATGGGCGCGGTCGGCGCCGTGGTGAACGCGTAATGCAGGCCCTGGTTGGGGCCGACGGGAATGGACAGCTCCTCCAGGCCATCGCCTCGATCGACCTTGGCGGTGAAGGTGCCATCGCTCCAGCGACCCACGCCCACCGTGCCGTCGTGGAAGGCGTTCTGCACGCTCGCCGTTCCGAGCCGGAAATTTTCCCCGGTGGCCGGATCGGAGAACGCAACGACCTGGTTGGCGTCGTTCAGTTGCGCGTTGCCCGAGGCGAGAAAAAGTGAGGCATCGAGTCCGAACGCCGCTACGGCGGGGACCGTGGGCGGCTCCACCGGCGGCTCGGTGGGTGGTTCGGTCGGCGGAGGAAGCGTGGAACATTCACTTCCGCCGCTTGCACTCTCGCACAGCGGCGTGTCGCGTCGATCCCCCGCGCGTTCATCCTGCGGCAGCTGCGGCAGCGCTGCCACGGCCTGGGGCGGCGGCAACAGCGGCTTCTCGAACGTGATCACGGGCGTGCTGTTCTGGTTGGCGACGAACGCGCTCTGGCCCTGTTCGATGACGAACGTGCCCGCCTCGTTGGTGATGGCGATGGTTCCGCCGCCCACTGCCACACGCAGGCTGTCGGTGATCTCGGCGAGGTACTCGGTGCCGCGGATGCCGATGGTGGCGGTGGACGTGCGCACCCGGTAGGAGTCGCGGTTGGTGCGACCGATGAGCCCGGTGATGGTGCGTAGCCCTCCGCGCAACAGGCTGAAGAAGCCGCGCTCCTCGCCTTCCTCCTTCTCCTTGAAGCGGAACTCGTCGATGCGAAAGGTCGTGCGCGGCTGCAGCGACACCAGCGCGCCGTCGGCGAAGCGCAGTTGCGCCCTGCCCTGCTCGGTGCTCACCGTATCGCCTTCCGTGATCGCGGCGCCGCGCGCGAGCGAGCGCACCGTTCCGTCGGAGCCGGTGGCGCTGACCTGGCCGTTCGCGAACTGCACCCGTGCGACCTGCGCGTGGGCGAACGTGGACAGGGCCGAAGACACCATCAGCGCCAGGGCCGCATCGCGGCTCGGGCGGAAGCGGGGGGTGCTCATGCTGGGTACCTCAGCGGAAATCGCGCCGCACCGTGATCAGCGCCTGGGCGCGATCGAAATCGGTGAACGGCACGTTGGACTTGTTTTCGGTGTAGGCGACCTGCGGCGTGATGGTCCAGAGCTTAGCGGGCTTGTAGCTCAGACCCAAGCGAAAATCGGTCTGCTTGTCGGCGCGATCGTCGAAGAAGCCCGGCACCGGGCCGCCGTAGTTGCGGTCCTCGTAGCTGCCGAAAGCGAACGCCGATACGGCTTCGGTCAGCGTCAGCTGGCCGCCGATACGTACGCCGGCCAGGCGGTGGCCGAAATCCGGCCGGGAGGAATTGCGCTCGTTCTCGTGCCCGTAGTACGCGCCGGCGAACAAGACGGGTGCATACCGCCCGGTAAAGGCATGCGCATACGCAATGCCGCCCACGGTACGATCGGCGTTGCGGATTTCCTGTCCCGGATAGTCCAGCCGGGCATGCTGGAGGTACGCGGTGAACACGCCGTTGCCCACCTGGTGCTGCCATTGCGCCACGCCGCCGAACGAATCGCGAAACCGGTTCCAGTCCAGGATCATCTGCTGCCCCTGCAGGGCGAACAGGAAGCGGTTGCGCGTGTGCGTCACCTCGGCGCCGAGATTGACCGCCACGTTGCCGAGATCGAAGTCGGTCTTGTCGAAGTGCAGGCGCTGGCTGCCATCGACCGCTGCAATGAGCGCGAGGCTGGGATTGACGGGATGGCGCACGTTCGCGCCCGCCGCCAGATAGCCGAAACCATCCTCCTGTTTGAGCGCTGCCGGATTCAGCGTCGCCACCCCCAGTCCGGGCAGCGCCGGGACTGCGAACTGGCTGGTCGTGGTCCCGCTATTGACGTTGGTGTCGTAACCCAGGCCGAGCTCGACATAGCCTGCGACCGCGGTGCGGGTGCCCGCCTGAATCTGCTCGATCGCGTCGAGGTACTTCTGAATGGTCGCCGCTGCTTCCGGCGGAATGGTTTGTTGTCGGACCGTTTCGAACTCGCGCCGCGCGGTCTCGACCTCGCCCAGCTGTACCAGCGCCCGCGCGATCTCGGCGCGCGCCTGGACGTGCTTCGGATTCACGGCAAGCACGCGCTCGAGCGCGAATACCGCTTCGGTATAGCGCCCGCTATCCAGCGCCGCGATGCCCAGCAGATAGTCGAAGTCGGGGTTGCCGGCGCGATCGGCTTCCAGCGGCTTGAGCAGGTTGTAGGCCGCTGCGGGGTCGCTGCGCTGCATGAGCTGTCGCGCCTGTGCGAGCACCGAATCCAGCTGCGCCAGCGCGGCACCGGCCGAAACCAGGACGGCGAAAGCGATGATCCACTTCAGCAGCACGCGCTTCACGTTCGTTCTTGTTCCGTTGTGGGTGATGAGCGACGTCTCGGGGGCTCGCGGCATCGAGGGGCGGTCCGCCCCAGCGTGGGACTCCGCCTGCAGGCACTGCGGCACCAGGGATGATTCGAGCGTAGGGATAATGACCATGTGAGTCAATCCCTTAGCATGCAAAGATCAGACGATGTCGAGGATGCGTTGCAAGCCTGCGACAGCCGCGATGCGCCATCTCGGGTCGCCTGCGCGGCCGATCGGCCCTGCGACGGGCTCGACGGCGCCGGCTCAGATCTTCGGCAACGTGACGCCGCGCTGGCCCTGGTACTTGCCGCCGCGGTCGCGATAGGAGGTCTCGCACACGTCGTCGGCCGCCGCTTCCAGGAACACGACCTGCGCCACCCCTTCGTTGGCGTAGATCTTGGCCGGCAGCGGCGTGGTGTTGGAGAACTCCAGCGTCACGTGGCCTTCCCACTCGGGCTCCAGGGGCGTGACGTTGACGATGATGCCGCAACGGGCATAGGTCGACTTGCCCAGGCACAGGACCAGGACGTTACGCGGAATGCGGAAATACTCGACCGTGCGTGCCAGGGCGAAGGAGTTTGGCGGGATGATGCAATGATCGCCGCGCACGTCGACGAAGGACTTCTCGTCGAACGCCTTGGGGTCGACGATGGTGCTGTTGAGGTTGGTGAAAAGCTTGAATTCGTTCGAGCAGCGCAGGTCGTAGCCGTAGCTCGAGGTGCCGTAGGAGACGATGCGCTGGCCGTCGACCGCCTTCACCTGCCCCGGCTCGAACGGCTCGATCATGCCGTGGGACTCGGCCATGCGGCGGATCCAGCGGTCGGACTTGATGCTCATCGACTCCCCTTCACCCGCATGTCAACCGCAAGCGCGCTGCGTCAAGTATTCTGGACCACGATCTTCGGAAACGCCGCGGAGTGATCCTGCTGCCTGTCCGCGATGCGGATCGCCACCCGGCGCGCGATCTGGCGGTAGATCACCGCGGCACGCGAGTCCGGCGCGGCCACGACGGTGGGCTGACCCGAATCGGCCTGCTCCCGGATGCCGATGTCGAGCGGCACCTGACCCAGGACCTCGACCTTGTAGTCCTGCGCCATGCGCTCGGCCCCGCCTTCGCCGAAGATGTGCGATTCGTGCCCGCAATTCGGGCAGATGTGCGCGCTCATGTTCTCTACGATGCCGAGGATCGGGATGTTCACCTTCTCGAACATCTTGAGCCCCTTGCGGGCATCGAGCAGCGCGATGTCCTGCGGCGTGGTCACGATAACCGCGCCGGTCACCGGCACGCTCTGCGCAAGCGTCAGCTGAATGTCGCCGGTACCCGGCGGCAGGTCGACCACGAGATAGTCGATATCACGCCAGCGGGTCTCGTTCAGTAGCTGCTGCAAGGCCTGCGTGACCATCGGCCCGCGCCACACCATCGGCGTCTCGGTATCGATCAGGAAACCGATCGACATCGCCTGCACGCCGTGGCCGACCATCGGCTCGATCGACTTGCCGTCGCGCGACTCCGGCCGCCCGCGGATGCCGAGCATGGTCGGTTGCGACGGGCCGTAGATATCCGCGTCCAGCACCCCGACCGAAGCGCCTTCGGCCGCGAGCCCCAGCGCGAGGTTCACCGCCACCGTGCTTTTGCCGACGCCGCCCTTGCCCGAGGCAACCGCGACGATGTTCTTCACATTAGGGACCAGCTTCACCCCACGCTGTACCGAGTGCGCCACCACCTTGCTCGTCACGGTTACGGCGACACTGCCCACGCCGGGGAGCGCGCGCACCGCGTCGGCAACCGATTGGCGCACGCTCTCGGTGACGGTCCTGGCCGGATAGCCCAGGACGATCTCGACGTTGACGGCGTCGCCCTCGATCCGGATGTCCTTCACCATCTTGCCGGCAACGAAACTTGCACCCGTATCCGGGTTGATGACATGGTCGAGTGCGGACTCGACTTGATCGCGGTTAATGGTCACGGCATTGAGCTCCGACTGGGCGAATCGATTCTAGCAAGGAACGCGACCGCGCTCTCGATGTGCAGCACGGTGGCAACGCACTCATTGATGTGCAGGACGGCAATGCACTTCATTCGATGTGCAGCACAGCACGGTCTAGCGACGCACTCCATTACCGTTGCAGCACCCACCAAGCCCGAACCGGCGCTTGCGGCTGCGGCCGGAAGCAAGCGCGATCCGGCTAGAATGCCCTATTTGAATCGGTGCCTTCGATGTCGCGCACAATCCTGGTCACGTCCGCGCTGCCGTACGCAAACGGCGCGATCCACCTCGGACACCTGATCGAGTACATCCAGACCGATATCTGGGTGCGCTTCCAGCGCATGCAAGGTGCCGAGGTGATCTATGTCTGCGCCGACGACACCCATGGCACCCCGATCATGCTGCGCGCGGAAGCCGAAGGCGTCACCCCCGAAGCGTTGATAACGCGTGTCTACGGCGAGCATACGCGCGATTTCGCCGGCTTCCTGGTGAGCTTCGACAACTACCACACGACCAACTCGCCGGAAAACCGCGCTTACTGCGAGGAGATCTATCTGCGCCTGAAGGAGCGGGGACTGATCGACGTGCGCTCGGTCGAGCAGTTCTTCGATCCGGTGAAGTCCATGTTCCTGCCCGATCGCTACATCAAGGGCGAGTGCCCCAAGTGCGGGGCGAAGGACCAGTACGGCGATTCGTGCGAAGTCTGCGGCTCCACCTACAGTCCCACCGATCTGAAGAACCCGTACTCGGTCGTCTCCGGCGCCGCTCCGGTGCGCAAAGCTTCCGAGCACCATTTCTTCAAGCTCTCGGATCCGAGGTGCGAGGCGTTCCTGCGCGCCTGGACGCAAGGCGGCGAGCACCTGCAGCCCGAAGCCGGCAACAAGATGAAGGAATGGTTGGGCGAGCAGGGCGACAACAAGCTCGCCGACTGGGATATTTCGCGCGACCCGCCCTACTTCGGCTTCGAGATCCCCGGCACCGACGGAGCCAAGTTCTTCTATGTCTGGCTCGATGCGCCGGTCGGCTATTTCGCGAGCTTCCGCAACTATTGCGACCGCGCGGGAAAATCGCAGGCCGAGATCGATGCGTTCCTGCGCCCCGGCGCCACGACCGAGCTGGTCCATTTCATCGGCAAGGACATCCTCTACTTCCATGCCCTGTTCTGGCCCGCGATGCTCGAACACGCCGGCTACCGTACGCCGAGCAAGGTTTTCGCCCACGGTTTTCTCACCGTGAACGGCGAGAAGATGTCCAAGTCGCGCGGCACGTTCATCACCGCGCAGAGCTATCTGGAGCTGGGCCTCAATCCCGAATGGTTGCGCTACTACTACGCCGCCAAGCTTGGGTCCACGATGGAGGACATCGATCTCAACCTCGACGATTTCGTTGCGCGCGTGAACAGCGACCTGGTCGGCAAGTACGTCAACATCGCCAGCCGCTGCGCGGGCTTCATTTCCAAGCGCTTCGACGGCTACCTTCATGCGGATGCTGCGGGGGTTCGACGCGAGCTGGATAGCATCACTGTAGACGGCTCCAAACTGATTGAAGCGGACCTGATCGCTGATACCGGACCCATGTCAGTGCACGCCGTTGCGAGCTATCTCTCTCTTTACTTCAACAGCCGTGAATATGGGAAAGCGGTACGGCTTGCAATGGCTTACGCGGGCAGCGTAAACCAGTATTACGATCGCGCTCAACCATGGAAGCTTGGAAAATCTGCAGAGGATTCAGACCGACTGCAACTCGTTTGTACAGTTGCGTTGAATGCCTTTCGGTGCTTGAGCATCTTCTTGCAGCCCGTCTTGCCGGCTCTATCGGCCAAAGCTGCTCAGTTCCTGAATGCAGATGCATTCTCCATGTTCAACGAGGCCGTTGACATTTTGCCTGCAGGCCACCGTATTGGTGCATATCAACATCTGATGACCCGGATCGATCCGAAGCAGGTGACAGCCTTAGTCGAAGCGAATAAGGAGTCCCTGCTCCCCTCTCCCTCCGGGAGAGGGGCCGGGGGTGAGGGAAAGCTTCAACGCAAACAGTCCCTTCCCGAGGACTTGCTCGGCTACGCACGCAGGCTTCGCACCGAACAGACCGACGCCGAGAATCTGATGTGGTTGCTGCTGCGCGATCGACGATTGGCAGGCACGAAGTTTCGCCGCCGACATCCGATCGAAGCCGAAGGAAACCGATACATCCTGGATTTTTATAGCGCGGAAGCGAAGCTCGCCATCGAACTCGACGGCAGTCAGCATGCGCAGAACGATTACGACCAGGCTCGGGACTCGGCGCTGAAACGCGCAGGGATCGAGGTCATTCGATTCTGGGACAACGAGGTGTTGCAGCAAACCGAGCCGGTTCTGGAAAGGATATGGACGACGCTTATGGATAAAGTACCCTCACCCCCGACACCTCTCCCGGAAGGAGAGGCGAGCAAGAAAGCAGGCGGTGGCAAATCTCCCTCACCCCCAGCCCCTCTCCCGGAGGGAGAGGGGAGCAAGACAGGCGCCGATGCGCCCATAACGATCGACGACTTCGCCAAGCTCGACCTGCGCGTGGCGCGCATCGCCAGGGCCGAGCATGTCGAAGGCGCGGACAAACTCCTCAAGCTCACGCTCGACGTGGGCAGCCTCGGAACGCGCACGGTGTTCGCCGGCATCAAGTCGGCTTACGAGCCCGCGCAGCTCGACGGCCGCCTGACCGTGATGGTCGCCAACCTTGCGCCGCGCAAGATGAAGTTCGGCGTCTCGGAGGGTATGATCCTCGCGGCCAGCGACGAGAACGGCGGACCGTTCCTGCTCGCGGTCGACGAAGGCGCCAAGCCCGGTATGAAAGCCAAATAGGCTAACCCTGCGAAATCGAGCACATCGAGCACATCGAACAATAGGCCAGCCATGCGAATCGAACGCATCGAAGCCGAGGCGATCGCGATCCCCCTCACGCGCGATTTCGGCGGCAGCACCTATCACGTCACCCGCCGCTGCACGGTGATCACCCGCGTCTACTCCGAAGACGGTCTCGTCGCTGAGGTGTACAACGGCGACAACCGCGATTCAGCGCCGCACATCGCGCGCATGATCACCGAGAAGCTCGCACCGCTCGTCCTCGGCGAGGATCCGTTCGCGGTGGAGCGGCTGTGGCAGAAGCTTTTCACGCAGACGATCGCGGCCGGCGATCGGAAGCTCCTGCTGGAGGCGATCGCATGCATCGATTGCGCCCTGTGGGACCTCATGGGCAAGTCGCTCGGCAAGCCCGTGCGCGACCTTCTCGGCGGCTTTTGTGACGAGTTGCCGATCATTTCCATCGGCGGCTACTACGTCGAAGGCAAGACCTTTGCCGACATCGGACGCGAGATGCAGATGTATCGCGACGCGGGCATGGCCGGCTGCAAGTTCAAGGTCGGAGGGCTTGCGCCGACGGAGGATGCCAAGCGGGTGGCGGCGGCGCGCAAGGCCGCGGGCGGGGATTTCATCCTGGCGGTGGACGCCAACCGCGGCTGGGACGTCGAGCACGCGATCCGCTTCGCACACCTGGTCGAACCGCTCGACATCCGCTGGTTCGAAGAGCCGTGCCACTGGTACGACGACGCCGCCATGATGGCGCGCGTGCGGGCGGCCACGAGCATTCCGATCACGGCCGGCCAGAGCGAGATCACCAGCCACGGCGTGCGCCGTCTCATCGACGCGGGCGCGGTCGACCTCGTCAACTACGACGTCTCGGAAGGCGGCGGGGTCACCGACTGGCGTCGGGCGGCAGCGATTTGCGGCGCGGCGGGTGTCAAGATGGCGCACCACGAAGAATCGCAGATCTCGATCCAGTTGCTGACCGCGATCCCGCACGGCACCTATGTCGAATGCTTCGCCGACCCCGAGCGCGATCCGGTCTGGCAGAGCGTCTGGTGCAACCGGCCGACGGCGAAGAACGGCTTTTTCACGCTGCCCGAGGGCAGCGGCTTCGGCATCGAGCTCGATCGCAAACTGGTCGCCAAATATCGCTCGGCATGAACTGCGCGCCCGAGGCGGTGCGATCGCGCACGCCTCAATGGCGGCCGCGGGGCCGGTGGAATCACGAGGTGCCGTATTGCGTCGCGATCGACGCGCTTCGATTGCAACGCGACGGGTTCGCCGATCGAATCGATGATGTGCAATCCGACGACAGGGGACTACACTCGCGCCGATGTTGTCCGGTGATGATGACCTGAGCCGCCAGTTCCGGGTCCCGGTCGTCGAAGCACCGAGTCGGACGGCATGTGCGCCTGTTTTGCCCCGGCCAGCAGGCATGCCCGCCTCTCGAGACAATCCAGCTTACGCGCAAATCGAGGAGGAGCGAGCGTGA
>WHTS01000018.1:45362-77842 GCA_009377585.1 Betaproteobacteria bacterium | reverse complement strand
GCGCGCCAGCGCCTCCTGGTGGCGCGCCAGCGCGGCCTGGTGGCTCGTCAAGGAATCGCAGCCGCTCATCGCAATCGCCTCCATCATGCCCGTGGGTGGTATCGTCTCACGCTCGACCCCTCGCGCCGCAAACGAGCACTGCTCATGTCCGATGCGAATGCCCATCGGGGAAAGTCGCCCCATGCCTTCATGCAGGAAGCGCTCGATGCGCAGGCGCGGCTGCGCGAGGATCGCAGCGCATTGGTTCTCGCCGCGCTCGATGCCGAGTCTGCGGCGCTGGCATCCCGCACCGGTTACGCGGCCGCCGACGTCGAGCGGTACTTTACCGGTCGCGCCGCGAATGTCGAGGTGCCACAGCCAAAGCTGCAGGCGTTCGGCAAGGTCACGTACAGCGCGGCCGCGCTTGCCGACCTGGAACGCATCTGTGTCGAGCTCGAAGCCGACGATCCGACCCTTGCCGCCAACTCGGTAGCGCTCATCGCAGCGGCCATGAGCGAGCTCGCGACCCGCCCCGCGCTCGGCCGCCCGGCGGAAGAAGGCTTGCGCGAGCGCGTCGTTTCACGCGGCCGCACCGGCTACGTCGCCCTCTATCGCCACCTGGAGCTCGACGACTGCGTGCTGATCGTCGCCATCCGCCACCGCTACGCAGCCGGCTATCCGCGCACCGAGTAGCGCCTTCCGGGAAAACCCGGCGACTGTATGGGTATGGCCTTGTCCCGCCTGTAGTAGCTCCTTTCGGGACGCTCGGCGGCTTATATAGCCTTTGCCACCTGCGGCGGGATAGCGAAACCGGGGCGGCGCGCCAGCACGCTCCGGGGGGCACATCGCATCCTGGCACGATCGCTGCGATGGCCCTCCTGCATTTCGAACCATCCCGGCGGGGACACATGCAAACCAGCGCGACGAGCACGGCCGGCCACAGCGGCCGCGGCAGAAAACAACTGCTCCGGGCGAGAATGGCGCTGGCGCACGACCCGGCCGCGGTTCCGGGCATCTTGCGGGCGCCGCCCCCGCCGCGCGTGCCCACGACGCAGCTCGCACCGCCGCGCGCGGCGAGGGTGGCGGGACTGCGCTACGTGAGCGATCTGGAACCGGGGATCGGCCGCCGCGCATGCGGCAAGGGGCACAGCTATTTCGACGCCGACGCGCGCGCGATCAGGGACAAGGATACCCTCGCACGCATCCGCACGCTCGCGATTCCGCCCGCATGGCGCGAGGTATGGATCTGCGCCCGGGAGAACGGCCACGTGCAGGCAACCGGACGCGATGCGCGCGGGCGCAAGCAGTACATCTATCACCAGGACTGGGTTGCCGTGCGCGACGCGAACAAATTCGCCCGCCTGCGCGCGTTCGGCAAAGCCCTTGCCGCTATTCGGCGCCGGGTTGCCGCCGATCTCGCGCTCCCCGGCATGCCGCGCGAGAAAGTGCTGGCACTGATCGTGCGCCTGCTCGACTCCACCTTGATTCGCATCGGCAACGAAGAATACGCGCGCGCGAACGGTTCATACGGACTGACGACCCTTCGCTCGCGACACGTGGACGTGAATGGCAGCGAGATCCAGTTCCAGTTTCGCGGCAAGAGCGGCATTGCCCATCGGGTGGTGGTCGCCGAACCGAAGCTTGCCCGCGTCGTGCGGCGGCTGCTCGATCTGCCGGGGCAGGAGCTGTTCCAATACGCCGACGAGACCGGCGCCTTGCACACGATCGATTCGGCCGACGTGAACGACTACCTGCGCGCAATCGCGGGCGACGACTTCAGCGCCAAGGACTTTCGCACCTGGTACGCGACCCGCGCCGCCTTGCAGGGCCTCGAGCGCTGCCCGGCAGCATCGAAAACCCAGGCCAGAGCCGAGGTCAAACGCGTCCTGGCAGAGATCGCAAGCAAGCTCGGCAACACGCCGGCCATCTGCCGCAAATCCTACGTGCACCCGGTAGTCATCGATGCCTTCATGGCCGGCCAGCTACCGGCGTCGGCAGCCATGCGCCGCGGCCCCAGCGAGCGGCTGTTCCGGCTGCTGGCACGCGCCAATCGCCGCCCGCGCGCAGCCAACGGCCAGGGGTCCCCTGCCGCGCCGAACTGACGTCGCAGCGCTTGCGCGCGTCCGTACGCGAATTTGGTCCTGCTGGCGCCCGGATGCTTCTGTTATATTGAACTGCGCTGCAACTGCAGTCGCGGCCGGCGGCCAAGCGGTCTCGAAGCCACATAGAGCGCAGCCGCCGGCTTATCGCAGGCCGAATCCACACCCGAGCCGATCGCTGCCAGGCCGCCATTCAAAGCCCGCAGCTCTCTTCAAACCGCACAGGAGGCGAATACCATGTCACTGCATATTGGCGACGACGCGCCCGATTTCAGCGCCGAAACGACCCAAGGCCCGATCCGCTTTCACGAATGGATCGGCAACAGCTGGGCGGTTCTTTTCTCGCACCCGAAGGACTTCACCCCGGTGTGCACCACCGAGCTCGGATGCGTCGCCCGCCTGATGCCCGAGTTCACCAAGCGCAACTGCAAGGTGATCGGCCTCTCGGTCGATTCGGTGGATGACCACAAGCGCTGGACCAAGGACATCGAGGAAACCCAGGGGGCGGCGGTCACTTTCCCGTTGATCGGCGATACCGACCTGAAGGTGGCGAAGCTCTACGACATGATCCATCCGAACGCGAGCGGCGACGCCAAGTCGCGCACCGCAGCGGACAACTTCACCGTGCGCTCGGTGTTCGTGATCGGCCCGGACAAGAAGATCAAGCTCATGCTCACCTATCCGATGAGCTCGGGGCGCAACTTCGACGAAATCCTGCGCATCCTCGATTCGGTGCAACTGACGGCCAAGCACAAGGTGGCGACACCGGGCGATTGGAAAAAGGGCGATGACGTCATCATCCTGCCGACGGTTGCGGAAGCCGAGGCGAAGGAAAAATTCCCCGGCGGGTGGAAGTCGCCGAAGCCGTACCTGCGCATCGTTCCGCAACCGACCGAGTAAGCACCACACAGCGCGCGGCGCAAGTTCGCGCCGAACGCCGGCCTCCGCACGGGCGACGAACCATTCCCCTCCTCGTCGAGGAGGGGCGGGACGCGGCAATGTCGCGGACGGGGTGGTCCCAGGCGGACGCATGTTCGAGATCGTCCTGTACGAACCCGAGATCCCGCCCAACACCGGCAACATCATGCGGCTCGCCGCCAATACCGGCGCGCGGCTGCACCTGATCGAGCCGCTCGGTTTCGTCCTCAGCGACAGGCGCCTGCGCCGCGCCGGTCTCGACTACGAGGACAAGGCGAGAACACTCATCCACGCGAGTCTTGCCGATTGTGAGCGCATGCTGCCAGGCCGCCGCCGGTTCGCCGTGTCGACTCGCGGCACGCGCTTGTACAGCGGCCCCACGTACCAACCGGGCGACGTGTTCGTGTTCGGTCCCGAAACCCGCGGGCTGCCCGAAGCCGTGCTGGAGACGTTCCCCGGCGAGCACATCATCCGGCTGCCGATGGCGCCTTCGAACCGCAGTCTCAACCTCGCCAACGCAGTTGCCGCGGTCGTCTACGAGGCGTGGCGGCAATGCGGATTCGAGGGCGCCGGCGCCATTGCCGGCTAGCCCGTGTTGCCTGCGGTCAAGGCAATGGCGGATTGGGGCGCGACGGGCAGCAGCACTTGCAAGGCGTGATTGGGATTGCTGCTGCCGATCGCCTTCTCCGCGCCCATGATGAAGCCCTTGACCCAAGGTGCTTGAGCGTGGGGTGAGACTGCAAGCGCAGGGCTGGTCCGCGCAAATGCCGCCTGCAGTGATCGCACGGCATCGGTGCGGTCGGCTTCGCCTCGATTCGGCCAGTCGACCCGTATCGGATCGGGAACATCCGGTTGCTGCAGTTGCGGTTCCAGCGGCAACCGCCGTGGATGCGCTTCGATCGATTGTGCTTGTATCGCAACCGGCTCGCTCGCCACTGGCGCTTCGACCCCCGCCGCGGCGGCCCGCATGGTATCCGGTGCGGAGCTCGGCGTTCCGACCAATGCCATTGCCAGGCCGGTGCCGGCCCGCGGGACTGCAGGCAACGGCGGGATCTCCGGCCGATCGGTGGCCAAATGCCCCGTTAGGTAGTTGACCTCCTGCTGCAGCCGGGTGGCGTCCAGCGCGGTCAGCGACCCACTGCTGTTGATGTCGCCCACGATCACCGGATCGATGGCGTGCCATGCGGCGAAGGCCGGGTCGCGACGCACGATCACGCGCATGAGCTGCTCCACGTCGAGCGAAGAGTACGCGCCATCGCGGTCCGCATCCCCCAGATACCCCACCACGTGCACGCCGTCGTCATCGGCATGTGCCACCGCTACACCGTCGATCGTGACGCCCGCGATGTCGAGAATATGCGCGGTGCCGTAAGAGGCGTCCTGCGGCACCCGGCCGATCAGCCGCACGATGTCGGACGCGCTGGCGCCCTCGCCGCCGAGACCGTCGAGCTCGATGCGAATGTGTCCCGCGCCCGCCGGCGTGACGCTCAAGACTGCCGTGGCAGGCAGATTCGCGGCGCGCTCGACGCTGCCAATTTCGAACAGGCCGGAGTCGTAGCGCAGGTCGAAGCCGATCGACTGCACATTGCCGCCATCGCGCAGGCGCACGGCGATGCCGTGGCTTGTCGCGGGTACGTCCGCCGGCTGGCCCGGACCGCGCATCAGATCGGCGATGCCGACGAGCGGTCCAGCATGCGGGCCGACCTGGAACACTGCGCGATAGCCGTCTCCGGCAATGCCGTCCGCATCCCCGTCGAGCAGTTCGGCGCCGATTGCGAGCACGCCCGCCGCTCCGCCGGCAATGTCCAGGGTGTACGTATCCGCAGCGAGCACGTCAGCGCTGCGGATGAAGGTGAAGCCGAGGCGATCGGCGTCGAGCACCAGGCTGCCGCGCACGCTGCCGGTGGCCGTGCCCCAGAGGCTCACGTCCGCGGTCACGGTGGCGTCGCCGTAGATCGCGACGCTGTCAGGATCGAGCGCCCGATTGAAGCGCACGTGCACGCCGCTGGCGCCCGGCGTCAGCGCGGCTACACGGAACGACTCCGGCGGCTCGGCAGGCGCCGCGACCGGCTGGACATCGCGTTCGGGAATCGGCGGCAGCTCCGGTCGATCGATCCCGGCCAGCTCCTGGTTGACCCGGGTGGCGTCGCGCGAGGTGATGAAGCCGTTCGCGTCCACGTCCGCCACCAGCCGAGGGTCCACGCCGGTCCAGAAGTCGAACGCACCGATCAGGCCGACCACCATTTGCTGTATGCCTGTAACGTCCGCGCTCGTATAGGTCTCGTCGCCGTCGACGTCGCCGAGGTAGCCGACCAGGTGCAGTACCGCGGCCGGTTCCGCAGAAGTCGGCACGTCGTTGACCATGACCGGGGCGACCTCGAAGACGTGGCGCGCCGCGTACTGCGCGCCAAGCGGCACTTCGGCCTCCAGGCGGAGCAGATCGATGCTGCCGGCCGGCAATGCCACCGAGCTCTCGAAATCGATGACGGCCAGCCCCGGCGCGCCGAGATCGACCTGCAGGTTCGCCGCCTCGGGCAGTCCGCTTGCCAGCGCCGCGCCGGTGATGGTCAGCAGCGCCGGGTCATAGCGGACTTCGAGGCGCAACTGCTGCACGGCCTCTTCGGCGACGAGCGTGACCGGCAGCCCGCCGGCGAGCGCGGCGGGCACGTCCACCGGCTGTCCCGGCCCACGCATGAAGTCAAGGATCTGCAGCTGCACGTCGATCGGAATCTGCACCGGCTGCACGTCGAGCAGCACCGTCGCCGCGGCGGAGTCCGCAGTGCCGTCGTTCACGACGTAGACGAAACGGTCCTCGCCGCTGAAACCTGCCACTGGAACGTAGCGGAATCCGCCGGAGGCATCGAGCATGAGCTCGCCGTGCTCGGGCAGCTCCAAGACACGTAGCGTCAGGGGGTCGCCATTCGCATCGGTATCGTTGGCGAGCACGCCAGGGGCGGAGGCGACGAAGGGTTCGTTCGCAGGCAGGGCGTAGCTGTCATCCTGCGCGACTGGCGGCAGGTTCTGCGCCGCCACCGTGACCTCGACCGTGAAGGTCTGCTCGTCACTCAGGCCCGAAGCATCGGCGACGCGCAAAGTGATCGATTGCATGCCGGCCTGTGCGCTTCCCGGGCGCCACAGCAGCAACCCCTGCGACGGCAGCAGGACGACGTCATCGGGGGCGTCTTGCAGGGAGAAGGTCAGGGGATCGCCCGAATCGGGATCGGTCGCAGCCGCGGCGTAGACGTACAGATCGCCCACGACCGCTGTGCCGGGCGGGGTCGATGCGAACTGCGGTCCTTCGTTCACGTTCTCGACCGTGAGCAGATAGTTCTGCTCGGAGAACGCCCCTTGCGCATCCACCACTCGCACGCTGACCGCGTGAACACCGACATCGCCGGCCTGCGGCTGCCACGTGACCGCGCCGCTGTCCGCATCGACCTGCATGCCGGCGGGGCCGAGCGTCAATGCATACGTGAACGCCGTGTCTTCCGGATCCTCGTCGATCGCTTCGATCGTGTAGAGATAGTCGACCTGCTCGTCGATGAGCAGCGGCGGCTGCGACACGATCGCAGGCGCCGCATTGCCGAGCGTCACGGTCAGCGTGAAGACCTGCATCGCGACCGCGCCGGCCGCATCTTCGGCACGCAGGACGATGCTGTGCTCACCGAGCTGCGCCCGCGTCGGTGTCCAGCCGAGCACGCCGGTATCGAGGTCCAGGCTCATGCCGGCCGGCCCTTCGACCAGGGACAGGAGTGCTTCGTCGAACGCATCCGGATCGCTTACGGTCGGTTGATAGACATAGATGCGGCCGGATTGCGCATCGGTCACGGGCGAAGAATCGAACAGCGGCGGATCGTTGACGTTCGTCACAGCGACGAGAAAGTTCTGCTCGGCGAACAGTCCGGCGGCATCGGTCACGCGCACGACGACGCGCTGCGCTCCCACCTGGGCGTCGTCCGGCGTCCAGTCGATGCGCCCGCTTACGCCATCGATCGACATGCCGCGCGGGCGCTGCGTGAGCGCAAAGGTGAGCGTGTCGGCGGCATCGGGATCGATCGCCGTGACGACGTAGACGTAGGGCTGGTTCTCTTCGGCCTCGACCACGGCGGCCGACGTGATGCCGGGCGCATCGTTGACGTTGCCGACCGTGATGTCGAAGGACTGGATGACCGACGCGCCGGCCAGGTCGATGGCACGCAGCGTGACGGCGTGCACGCCGATATCGCCGGAGCCCGGTTCGCCCGCCAGCACGAAGTTTCCGGAAGCGTCTTGCGCGAGCGTCAACCATGACGGCAGCAACTCGGCAACGACGACGGGCGTGTCCCCGGTGTCGGAGTCGGTCAGCGCGATCTCGTAGCGGTAGGGCGCTCGTTCATCGACCGCGAGCAACGGCGAAGATGCGAAGGCCGGCGCCGCATTGCCTTCGACCACGGTGATGACGAATGCCAATACGGTCTCGGCGCCTTGCGGGTCGGTGACGCGAAGCTCGACCGCGTGCTCGCCCAGATCGGCAAGCGCGGGCGTGCCGCTCAATGTCGCAGTGCCGTCGCCATGGTCGATCATCTGCAGCCACGCCGGCAAGGTCGGGGCCGAGAGCGTCAGGTCCTCCGGCGCGTCGTCTTCGTCGCTGTCGTCCAGGCGCAGCAGATGTTCGTAGACTTCCCCCGCGATGGCGCGGTTGGGCGGGGTCGTGGTGAAGGCCGGCGCGTCGTTCGTTTCCTGCACCGTCGCACCGGTCAGCACCGAGGCATTGAAAAGCACGCTGAAGGTGTTGAGCGAGCCGTTTGCCGTGGCGATGTCGTTGGCCCCGTCGCCGTTGAAGTCGTCCACGGCGAGCGCGAAGCCCGTGCCGTCGGCTGCGCCGTTGGCGTAGGTGATCGCCGGCCCGAACACACCGCCGCCGCGATTCGCCAGCACCGTGACCAGGTCCGGATTGGCGCGCTCGGCCACGACGTCGAGCCGGCCGTCGCCGTCGATGTCCTGCAGCAGCAGATCGTCGAAGCCGGAAAAGTCGAACGCATCCACCGCCACCGGATAGTCGACTCCTGCACCGAACGTGCCGTCGCCCACGCCGAAGCGAACTCCGATCAGATCGTTGCCGCTGGTGAGCTCGTGCATCGTCACCAGGTCGAGCGTGCCGTCGCCATTCAGATCGCCCAGCGCGCTCGCCAGGGCGTTGAGATCCAACTGGGTGACGACCGGCGAGCTGATGAACTGTCCGTTGGGCAGCCCGTCCGTCCCGAGGCGGCCCAGGTGCACGTGGATGCGTGCCGCACCGCCGGGTGCGACCAGATCGAGCGCGCCGTCGTTGTTGATGTCGCCGACCGCGTGGATGAAGCTCGAGCCCGTGATGCCGATGGACCCGGTCGGCACCAGCAGCCGGCCGGGCTGACTCGGATCGTTGCGCAACAGCACGTTCGCCACGCCGCGTGCGATCAATACGTCGGGCAAATTGTCGGCATTGAACTGCCCCACCGCGTACACGCGCACTTCGCCCGAGAGGTTGTAGACCGCCGGCGCGCCGAGATCACCGGTCGCTTTGCCGGCGCCGTCCTTCTGACCGAACAGAACGCTGAGTCGCCCCAGCCCTCCGCTTGCGCTCGTACCCGAGAAGCCGACCAGCACGTCGGGCGCGCCATCGGCGTTCAAGTCGGCTGTCGTCACGTTGAACGTGCCGTTGCCGCCGACCACCATGCCGTAGTCGAAGCGACGCGCCGGCTCGAACTCGCCGTTGGCCGTGCCGAGGAATACGATCAGCCCGGCCGGATCGTTCACGGATTCGTTCAAGGCGATCAGATCGGCGATGCCGTCGAGGTTCAAGTCCGCGGACGTGACGTCGACGATGCGAGGCTGCGCTCCGCCACCCGGTGCCCCTGCCGCATGGACCCGCGCCGCCGCGAACGTCCCGTCGCCGAGCCCGAGCAATACCTGACTGCGATCGATCAGATCCACTCGTCCGTCGGCGTTGAAATCGCCGAGCAGCGGGAAACGCATCTGGCCCGTGGACGCCGTGAAGAGACTCGACGAGTAGACTGCGGACGCCGTGAGCGGGTCGAATCCGCCGCTGCCGTCGTTCAGCGCCGTGCGCACCGCCGAATAGCTCGCGACCTGCGGCAGGCTGATGGTCGCGGTACCGAGCAGGTCCAATGCGCCGTCGCCGTTCAGGTCGGCGAGCGCCGTCACCGAAGTGATCGATTCCCCGCTCGACGTGATCAGTGGCGCCGCATCGCCGAAGCTGCCGTCGCCGTTGCCGATGCGCAGCCGGCCGTCATCCGAGACCAGATCGACGATGCCGTCGCCGCTCACGTCTCCCGCCAAGCCCCTGAAACCGGTGAGCGCGGGCAACGCCTGGAACGTCCGGTCGCCCTGATTGAGGAACACCAGCGTGTCTCCGAAGACTACACCACGCACCACCAGATCGTTGCGCCCGTCGCCATCGACATCCGCCAGCTCGGGCACGTTGGCTTGCAATGGCGTCGGCAGCATCAGGTAATCGGTCAGGGTGCCGGTCGTGCCGAAGCTGCCATCGCCGTTGCCGAACAGGATCGGGATCGCGTTGTACCCGCTCGGTGCCGCAATGACGAGGTCGGCGTTGCCGTCGCGATCGAGATCGTCGGTCAACAGCAACCAACTCTGCGGGTTCGGCGTCGCGCGCTCGCCCAGGATGCTGAAACTGCCGTCCCCGTTGCCGAGCAGAACGGTCAGCACGCCGCCGCTCGCGCGGCGCTCATGTCCGACGATATCGAGGTTGCCGTCGCCGTCGAAATCCGCAACCGCGACGCCCTCGGTGAACAGCGCACCATGCGCGATCGGCGCCTCGAACGAACCGTCGCCGCGCCCGAGACTCGCCACGCGCGTGGTCACCAGATCGAGAATTCCGTCGTTATCGAGATCGCCTGCCGCGGCCGCCGGCACGACCACGCGAGCGGCCTGCAAACCGGCGAGCGCCGAGGTCGCACCCGGCGAGGTGACCGCGATCTGCCCGCCGCTGCTGGTCACCGTGGTGATCAGGGCATACTGGCCTGCTTCCTGGTAGCGGTGCGTACCCGCCACCGCATATGCACCCGGCGCGGTTTCGGTAATCACGCCTTGGGATTGCGTGCCATCGCCCCAATCGATGCGCGCGCTGAATTCGTCGATCGAACCGAAGGGATTGCTGTCGGTGAAGGTTGCAATTCGCGCAGTGAACGTCGCATCCTCGGTAACGGCGATCGGGACTTCCTGCGCGGCGATCGGTGCATCCGCCACGTTCGCTCGAGCGAGCAAGCCGAAGCGCAGGGTGTCGGCGGCGGCAAGATTAACGAGCTGCGCCGACCCGGCCGGTGCCAGGTCGACACGCATCACGGCACCGGAGGTATCGTCCGAGAGCAACGCGGTCGCGCCATCGCTGCCCAGCAACTGCAATGCAAAACTCGATCCGAGCAGCGAGAACGACGCCGGATCGAGCGCCGGCCCGGTCAGCTCCAGCGTGAACGACAACGTGTCGCCGAAGCGAATGCCCTCGGTGTACTGGTTCAAGGTCGTGCTGTTGTCGAACGTCAATCCCGCGGCCAGGTTGCCCGCGACGTCGCCTTCGAGCGACTCCGCGCCGAGCAACACGCCACCGCTGAACCCGGCGATCGTCGCCGTCGCCGCGAGGCCCGTGCCCCGGCCTGGATTGAACTGCAGGCGGATCGCCCCTTCGATGCCCGCCAGCGAAGCGGTATCGACATCGATCGCATAGCGCAGCACACCGCTCGCCGCCGAGACCGCCTGCCCCGACGCGGTGACACTCGTGCCGTTTTTGTCGGTGAGCGTGACGCGCAACGGATAGGCGCCGTAGCGCTCGTAAAGATGCTGGCCGAGGACGGTGAAGCTGCCGTCCGCGCCGACCACCGTACCGTCGCTGACCGCGCCGTCGCCCCAATCGATCACGGCCTGATAGTCGCCGGCAGTGTCGTCGTCGCGATCGCTGAAGATGGCCACCGGTCCGTCGAAGGCGATGCCTTCGATCGCATTGACAGCGACCGCGTTCAGCGACGGCAGCGCGTCGGCCGCCGGATCGATCCGTACGATCATCATGTCGCCGTAGGAGAAGAGACGGCTGTTTCCTCCATACCCGCTCTGCGGCGCATTCACCAGGCGCAGGTCTGCGGCGCGGGTCTGCCCGGCGAGGTGCAGCATGCCGTCTTCGCCAACCGCCACGGCCGCGATGTGATCCGCGTGCGTGCCGCCGAGGAAAGTCGAGAACACGACGTCGTTGCTGTCGAGGTCCAGCACCGCGACAAAGGCGTCCTGCACGAGCGGCCCGGTCGTTCCGAGCGGCCCGCCGCGGAACGTGGACTGCAGCGGCCGCATCAGCGGAAAATCGGCCGACGCGGTCTGACCTGCGAACACCACGCGATTGTTGGCATCGACTGCCACGGCCCGGGCAAGATCGTCGTCGGTGCCGCCGAAGTAGGTTGCGTCGAGCACTGCCGAGCCGTCGGGGGCGAGGCGAAGAACGAACGCATCCATCTCGCCCAGCCGTCCCGCCTGCCAGGGATCATGGGTCGGAAAATCCGCCGATTCGGTCTGTCCGACGATGACGAGATTGCCATCGCGATCGCGCGCGATGTCCATCGCGACATCCCGGCGCGAACCGCCGTAGTAGGTCGCGAACACCTGATCGGCCAGCAGGTTGTCGAAACGGGCGATGAAGGCATCGGTAGCGCGCGGTTCCGATTGCAGGGCGCCGGGAGTCGCGAGATTCGAAGCTTCGGTGCTGCCCGCGACGAACACCGCGCCGCTGTCGTCGACGTCGAGCGATGTCGGCCGCGTATCGCCGAGGCCGCCGATCGGCCGAACCGCGATCCGTGCCGAACCGTCGCCCGAGTACACCGCGATGAACCCGCCGTCCGGACGCCCGAGAGTCGATGTGATGCCGGTCACGTAGAGATTGCCGTCGGCGCCGAGCTTCACATCGCGCAGCACGCGGCTCTGGCCGAAGACGCCGTCCAGGGTCGCGAACAGCAGCTCGTCGCCGCCTGCCGCGAGCCCGACGACGAAGCCCTGCGCGGCCGTGCCTCTGCGTTCCTCCTGATAAGCGCCCGCGGTCGTCGGAAAATCCTCGGCACTGGTCGTTCCGACCACGTAAACGTTGCCCACTGCATCCACGTCGAGCCCGTAGGCCTCGTCGCCAAGCCGCCCACCGAGGTAGGTCGAGTAGATCGGCAGCCCGTCGGCGCCCAACTTGACGACGACTGCGTCCATCCGCCCGAAGATGCCGGCAAGCGCGTTCTCGGGATCGAACGCCTGCTCCAGCGGGAAGTCCGCCGAGGCCGAGCGCCCGGCGACATAGGTGTTACCCGCGGCGTCGGTGGCCACGGCCTGCGCCGTGTCGTGCGCCGAGCCGCCGAAGAAAGTCGAATAGGCGAGCACCGGATCGATGATCAGTTGCAGAGCGGGATCGTAGGCACCGACCGCGAATCCGACCGTGGCATCGTCGAGCAGCACGAAAGTGCTGTCGACCACGTGGATCACGTCGCCGATGCGCTGATACGCATAGGGCGCTTTCTGCACCAGCTCGGTGTCGCCGACGCTCAGGATGAGGTCACCCGACGCATCGATGCGCAAGCCATCGATGCCGCTGTAACCCATGCGGATCGCGCCATAGTCCGCGCCGGGATCGACGATCCAGTCGTACTCCAGCGCCCCGTCGCGCCCGTAATACGCGAGATCGATGCCTTCGTACACGTCGCGATACTCGACGCGGGCATAGTTCGGAACGTCCGTGATCCAGGCGTCGAGATCGTCGCCGATGAGGTAGTTGCTGACGCCGGTCTGCGCATCGATGCCGACGACTGTCGGGTCGTTGTTGCCGTCAACCCACTGCATGCGCACCGCCGCGCTGTCCTGCGACTCATCTACGCCTTGCAAGGCGACCACGGCGCCGGCGCCGGTCAGGAAGATGGCATAGCCCGAACCGCGCGCGACAAAATCGACCGACTCGTCGCTCTGACCCCGGTTCGACTCGAAGGCCAGCGAGGCAAGACCCGCGCCGCCTATCGCCCCGCCATCGATCGCCATGCCGCCGGCGAACACATCCACGCTGTAGTCGAGTGCGATCGCGCCGGGGTTGGAGAAGACCAGCTCGAGCGGCGCGCTCAATTCCCCCGGTGCGATGTTGGCAACGTTGGCGTACAGAAATGGATCGCCTTCGGCCGTCGACCCTTGCGCATTGGTCAGCGTAACCCCATCGGGCAGGTTCGTCACCCGCACGTGCAGCGGCCCCGACAAGGGGAGGGCGGAAGCATTGCGCACGCGCAGCTCGCCGACCCACGCGCCGGTCGCGGAATTCAGCACGACACCGGTGGTTTCGACCAGCACCTCGTCGTTCGCCAGGCCCGCGACCTCGAATACGGCCGTCGTCAGGAACTCGCCACCGCTATCGTCGCGCAGGACGATGATCGCCTCGAACGTGCCGCCGACCGCGTACGTGTGGTCGCCGCTCACCGTGACCGTTCCGGCGAGCGCATCCACCGTCACGCTTCCGCTTTCTGCCGGCGTACCGTCGCCCCAGTCGATCTGCGCGCTGTAGGCATCGACGTCGGTGTCCAACACCGGGATACCTGTAGCCGCAAGCCCGGTTTGCAGCGGCGAAATGTCGAACAGGGGCGATGGATCCGGACTCGCCGTGGAAAAAATGCCGAGTATCGCCTCGCCGATCGAGACGCCTTGCAGCGCGCCGCCGAAGCTCTTTCCTGATGGCGTCAAGCCGGGATCACGGGAAGTGATGACACCGCTCGCAGTGAACATCGTGCCGTCGTTCTCCGTCACGACGATCGATATCTCGTAGGGCCGCTCCTCCGTGTATACATGGTCCCCGATGATCGTGTAGCGCTGGACATCGCCTTCGAAAACCGCTTGCAGGAATGCGCCGGCAGACTGGGTCCCGTCCCCCCAGTCGATAGCTGCCGAGAACTGCGATGCGTTGCTGAAAATATTGGCGTCGAACATCTTTGCGACAGACGCCGAAAACGGCTCGTTCTGGATGACCCGTTCACTCAGACCGATCAGAATGACGAGCGCATCCTCGATGTGGAGCGTACCCGAGGTTACGTCTTTGCCGCTCGGAGTGTTGATCAGCACCACGTAGTCGTAGTCGCCCTTCAACGGCGGCGCCGCGTCGGCTGCAATCGAGTAGACGCCATTGCTTTCTTGCAGCACCAGTCCGACGATCGTTTGCGTCTCGACGCCGACGGTCAGCAGAATTTCGGCGTGATAGAGCTCCAACGGTCCGGGTTGCGGATCGATGAAGCGCGCGAACTCGATACGCTGCACTTTGCCTTCGACGACTTCCTGCTCGATCGGCAGAAAGGTGAGCGGTTCGGGCGTCACACGCGCGACACCCAGGCGGGCGCTGGCCAACTCGAAGCGCGGCGCGTCCCCTTCGCCGCCCAGCCGATTGGAGCCATCGGACCAAATCGGCTGTACCACACCCCCGGCAAGCGCCAGCGATGAAAACCGTCCGTACTGGGTGAACCGGGCGAGCTCGTCCTGAGAAGGTGTCGAGGCGGTGGTCAAACCGGGACTGACGGTAACGGCGGCCGATTCCAGGATGTCGACATCCCGGAACGTCGATACGTGATAACGGGTCGATTCCATCCCGTCCGCTTCGCTGAATCCATACCAACCTGCCGCGACGGCACCACTTGCCTGATCGACAGCGACATCGGGATAGAAGCCGAACCGATCGGGATACGCGGTATCCAGCAGGGCGGGTTCGAGCTCCCAGGTGCGACCGCCGTCGTCCGACCAGCTGATCGCGGGTGTCGTCGCGTGACTGGCTGCGCCAATGGGAGTCGTGGTGAATACCGCATACAGCCGGTAGAAGTGACTCGAGTCTCCAGCGCGGTCCCAGGCGAGTCGAGGCCGGGCACTGATTCCCAGAGCATCCTGCGGCGGGATGAGCTGGAATCCACCGGTGCCCGTCGTGCCGATCAGCGCAGCCTCGAACGGCGCAGGTCCGAGACCGTCCGGGTCCACCATCGACATGACGGCCGTCACGCCCCCATCGGAAAAACCGGGCGTCAGATAGCTCAGGACGACTTCGCCGTAGGGGCCCACTTCGATGTCGCCCAACTGGAATGTTCCCGGCACATCGACGGCTGCAGGCTCCACGAGCTGAACGGTCGAGCTGTCCCCGAACAGGCCGCGTCCGAACACTGGAACGTGGACGACTTCGAACAGCATCGAATTCGTTTGCTCTTCCGAAACAAGCAAGAGTTCCACGCCGAACCAGACGGTATCCCCGAAGCCGCCCGTTCCCGGACCGGTCGCCAGCACCGGGGGGTTTCCCAAGGCGGGCGGAGCAATCCCCAGGAAATGATCGAACAGCGCACCGCCATCGGCGCTCGCCAGCAGCAGAGTGGCGTTCTCCACAATGTCGACGACGGCCATGTACAGGTTTCCGAAACGGTCGAACGCGATGACCGGATCGAACAGGCCATCTGCGGAGAAGCCGGGCGGAAGCTGGGTGGCATCGAGCAAACGCGAAGACCACGTTGCGCCGCCATCGCCGCTTACCGACACAACCACCCCGTCCGCATCCGCGCCGACGGCAACCACGCGATCGGGGTTGGTCGGGTCGATCGCGATCGACCCCTGCGTCTGCGATCCAGGGCGCGCCGTCACGTTGCTCGATGGCGTCGCCAACACATCGTTGGTCAGGTCACGAATCGCCACCTGCAGCGGGAAGGCTCCCGTCCGCTCGTAACTATGCGTCCCCGTGACCACGAACGGCGTGCCCGGTCCGTCCGGCTGCGTGATCTCGCCGCCGGTCAGCACGGCCGGGTCGTCGCCCCACGAGACCAACGCTTCGAATTCATCGGGGGTGCGAGTCGGATCGTTGTGGGTGAACGTGGCGACCTGGCCGCTGAACGATTCATCGAGAATGACGTCGATGCCGTTCGGGCGGATCTGCACCGGCGCGACCGATACGGATGCGACGCCGATGACGGCGGTCAGAATCTCGTAGTGCGGCGGGTCGGAGCGGCCGATCACCGACAGGCCGTTGTCCGCCCAAACCGGCGTCAGTACCCCTGCGTTGAACGCCAACGACGACAGTCGGCCGCGGCCGAGAGCGAAACCAATGTCGGTCAGATCCGGGTTGTTGGCATCGGAGAGGGCGCTGCTTACCGCGACATTGGCTCCGAAGGTTTGTGCGCCGTCGGTGCTGACGGCCACGTAGTAGCGGGTTTCCTCATCACCTTCGCTTTCGCGCGCATCGTACCAGCCGACAGCCACCTGGCCGCTGAGGGGATCGATGGCAACCGATGGCAGGAACTGGGCCGCGCTCGTTTCGTCGTCGTTGACGACCACGGGACTGCTCCAAGTTGCGCCATGATCATCGGAATACAGAACGAACACATCCAACCCGCGGTTGACTGGCGGATCCCCCGGGATCTCGCCGATGTCATACCCCGCGGCGTAAAGTCGCCCCCGATGCGGGCTTTCGCCACCAACATCCCACGTCAGTTGGAACGCGGGCCCGAGCAATTCCGGTACCGGAAATCGGGTGGTGCCGAGGCGGATGGGCGCAGAGAACGTATGGAAGCCGACGCCATCGTGGGTCGCGACGTAGACCGATCCGGAAGCCGCACCGGGACCGGTGCTTTCCTGCCAGAACAAGGCCACATGACCGTCGGGGCCGATAGCGATGCTGACGGGCCCGGGGATGTGGCCATCGGCCACGACGTGGATTGTGTGGTCCTCGATCACTTCCAGGCCCCCGAACGTCTCGCGCACCGCTATCGCATGCACGACGTTTTGGTCCAGATCGTTGAATGCGACCCAGAAGCTGACCGGACCCACGACCGGTGGCGCGGCAACCGCGATCGAACCGATAGCCGCCCCGCTCGGGGCTCCGGTTCCCGCGGAGAACAACTCGGTCGCGTCGCCGAACGTCTGCCCGCCATCCCTGCTCACGGTCGCGACGACACTATTCCCGTCCGCGCCGGCGTAGGCCAGGATGATGCCACCGATCGTACCGAATGCGGATGCACCGATACTCCTCGCGTTCGGCAGTCCGTCGCTTCCATCCGCGATGATCCTGGGCGACCAGGTACGGCCCCCATCCCGGCTTTGGGCGGTAAACAAGCCCGCCACGTCCTCGCCGACCAGAAGGCTCTCGTCCAGTGCAGTCAGGAACAGGGGCTGACTGGATGCTAGGGGGAAGCGCACGTCCCGAGCCACGAGTGGTTCCGATTGGCTGCCTGGGAACTGACTGACGTTGATGTTGCTGACCGGGCCGTCGGACTGCAGACCTGCGACCCGCACGACGATCGGATATGCGCCGAGCTCGCTGTACGTGTGGGTGCCGATGACTTCGAACGCATCGCTGCCGAACGTTCCGAAGCCCGTGCGCTTAATCAGCTCGCCGGGCGAGGTGGTGCCATCGCCCCAGTCGATCGTGGCTTCATAGTGCTCGGCCTCCAGCAACGGATTCACGACATCGAAGGTGGCGACGACGCCGGTGAACGGCACCCCGACCGAGATATCGAACGACCGTCCTATCACGACGCTGCGCACGCCGAAGGCGGCGATGAACGAGTGCTCGGTCTGGCCAAGGAAGTTGACCACAGAACTGCCCGCTACGATGGTCCGGCCGCTCGGGTCGGCTGCGATGCCGGTGATCAAATCCTCCAGGTTGCCGTCTTCGTTGCCGACATAGGTCGAGAAGATGAGATGCGCTCCGTCCGCCGATAGACGCGCAACGAAGCCATCCCATTGCGGCCCTGTGGCCGTTTCGCCGATTTGGGACTTATGCGGATCGACCAGCGGAAAGTCACGCGAAAGTGTTCGGCCGCCGAGGTGGATCTGTCCACTCGCGTCCACCGTGATGGCTGAGGCTGCGTCCGGATCGGACCCGCCCAGAATTGTTGCGAAGACCAGCGCCGTCGACTCGGGCTCGCTCAGCTTCGGTGACAACCGCGCAACGAAGGCCGATTCGTCCCCGCCCACAGGCGTCGTCAAGCCTTCACCTACGATTGGGAAATCGCCCGACGACGTCGTTCCGGCGAGATACACATCGCCCCCGCTCACGTCGATTGCGTTGACGAAGTCGTCCAGACCGCCGCCGAGCAATGTGGAATAAGCATACCTTCTTTGGATCGGATCGAAGATCGAGACGAAGCCGTCGGCCCGAATCTGGCCGTCCTGCGAAACATTGGCTTGACGCACGGCGCCAGGCGTCACGAAAAAATCGGGGGAGGCGGTCGAACCGCCGATCACCACATTGCCGAGCTCGTCCAGCTCGATGCCCCAGGCGAAGTCGTTCTGGCTGCCGCCCAGGTAAGTCAGTTGGGAAACCTCGCCGTTCGGCGCCAGAATTGCGAGGAACGCGTCGAACTGATCGGGGTCGCCGCCCTCCCCGAGCGTATCGTCCGCCGCGTCCACAGTTACTGGCAGATCGGTTGAGCTCGTGAAACCGGAAACATAGGCACGGCCGTCGGCGTCCACGGTAATGCTCGTTGCAATATCGTCCGCATGCGGCCCGGCGCCGAAGTCGCTGCCCTTGCCTGGAATGACGGCGTCGTAGTGAAGGAACGCGCCCGTGCTGTCGAGCTTGGCGATCCAGATGTTGTCGTTGCCGTTGAATTCGCTTGCGAACAGCGTTTCGTCGAATTGCGAGCCGGCGATGTAGACGTTGCCTTCGGCGTCCAGCGCCAGATCGACGCCTTCGAGCTGTACGATTCGATCGGGATCAGTGTTGGCCCGCCCGATGTACGTGGACCAGACGATCGTGCCGTCGGGGTCGATCTTGGTGACGAAGGCCGCGTCGTTCGTGCGCGAGGGCGGCGCGAAGACCTCCTGAAATGCACCCGGTGTCACCGGAAAATCGAGGGAATTGGTGGACCCGGTGACATAGATGGCGCCGGTCGCGTCGGTGACGACCCCCGCGATGGAATCGAGGTCATTGCCGTCGACAAGTAGCTGGAAGTCGAGCACAGGGTCGATCACGAGTGGCCTGGCGAGATCGTAGTGACCGACCTCCAGGCTGACGACACCCTCGGAATCGATGCGGTATGCCCCCTCCACGGCGACACGTTCGCCGTCGATCGTCTGAAACAGCACCGGCGCGCGCTGCACCAGCGCGCCCCGCGACGTAGCGATCAACAGTTGGCGGGATGCGTCCAGTGACAGGTCGCTCGCTCCGTCGTAACCCAGCCGGATGTCGTTCGGGTCCGCGCCCGCCTCGACAATCCAGTCGAATTCCATGAAGCCGTCGCGTTCGTAGAAGCGCAGGTCGATTCCGTCGTACACATCCTCGTAGTGCACCTCGCCGAAAATCGGGACGCCGACGACGGATCGCTGCGGATCCGCGGTATCGAGATAGTTCACTACGGCCTTTTGGGGGTCGGCGCCGCCGACCGACCGCGGCGCCTGTGCGTCGAGCCATTGGATGCGAAGCGGCGCGAGGTCCGGGAGCGCGTCGTTGGCAGGCGATGCGTTTGCCGCCCGCGCATCGAAATCGATGATGACTTCGTGGCTCGTCAGCGCAAGCTCGTAGCCGAACCCTCGCGCAATGAAGTTCACTTCGTCATCCGCTTGGCCGACGTTCTGCTCGAACACCCCGGCGAGGCCGAGCGAAGCGACTTCTTCCCGCAGATGCGAGGGCGGAACGGCAAGCACCTCCCCGGCGCTCAACAGCAGGCGCGCCTCGAGCGATTCGAAACGCATCGGATGATGCTTGGATGCCTGCTTGGGATGCCGACCGAACGCTGCAATCGCGCCGGGTCGGTACAGCTGGGCAATCATGCGCTGGAGCAGCGAACCGCCTGGCATCTCACCTCCTCGGAAGGTCGTCGAGGCAAAAGCGTCCGGGTTTGCCTTACACCCGGAACGGGCGTACGCGGAACATGCGCATTCGCCCGGGATGTTGGACCGATTTCAGTTGCAGTGTCCGCCCGAATGCTCGGATTCGATGCCACTCGCGCGGCCGCTTGAGCATGCTCGGTTCTAGACCGAACGCATGCCCCGCATCTTGCAAACCTTGGTCGCTGAACGCCAGCAAGCTGGCGCAGGCCGAAAGCCGGCCGGGTGCTACGACCGTATCCGTACCACGAAAGCGGCCGCCAGCCCGAGAGCGAGCAGCCACGCGGACGACGGCAGCGGGATCGGCGTGCTCGGACTCAGGACGGTAACGGTCCCTGTCGTCTCCGGGATCTCCGGAATGTCATAATCGGATTCGCACGTCGCCAGGCTCGGGCATCGAAATGAAACGAGGCTAGGACCGGGAAGCGCCGTCGCCTCAATTTCGAACGATATCCGCAAAAGCTCGCCGCTTCCCGTGATCTCCTCCAGTCCGCCGACCAGGCTGACTAGGACGCTGCCGATTCCCACATTGATCACGAGGGGCACGAATCCCAAGCCAGGGTCGGAGATCAGTTCGCCGAGGCTTGCACCCTGAAACGACAGAACGTCCTTATCGAACAGGACTTCGATGGTCGCGGTATCGAACTTGACGATGTTCTGTTCGCCCAAACCGACATCGACGATTCCGCCAGGTCGATCAGAGTCGCCCGCAACGAAAAACGGCAGGGCCTGCAGGGACAGCGGAAAACAAGCAAGGAGCGATGCGAAGATCCAGGGTGCCATCCGGCGCAGCATGATTCTCCTCCCACGTAGTCAGTGACCGACAGCCCCCGAACATGCGCGCGCCATACGAAGCGACGTGGCTTGCGCGATCATGTTTGCGCGTGCGCGCCCTGTCAATTAGGGCATACGCCGACGCGCATCTTTTTGACGGGACGCGGCACCACGACGTGACATTCTGCGCATTTGCGACCCGCGATGTGTTGACGCGAGTCAGGTCGTTAGCGTATGGCGTCGACCACGCGAGCCTTTCGGATGAGCGCGCACGCGACGACTTGGTTGAAGACGGCGCGGGCGATGATGCAGTTCAAGCGATCGATGGTGGTCCCGCTCACGGTGCAGAAGTCCGAGCCAGCCCCACTTTCACAGTCGGGCTAGAACTCGGCCCGCAGGTCGCGCTCGAGCAGCGCCGAGACGGCGGCCGCCGGGGCGAGTGCGCCATCGAGCACGCCACACACGGCGCGCGTGATCGGCATCTCCACGCTCTTCAGTGACGCCAGCCGCGCCAGCTCGTAAGCGGTGCTCACGCCTTCGGCGACATGGCCGAGGCTGCGCAGGATCTCGGGCAGCGGTTCGCCGGCGGCGAGGCGCAGTCCCACGGTGCGGTTGCGCGACAGGTCGCCGGTGCAGGTGAGGATCAGGTCGCCCGCGCCGGCCAATCCCATGAAGGTCTCGACCCGGCCGCCGAGCCGTGTGCCGAGTCGCGAGATCTCGGCCAGCCCGCGCGTGATCATCGCCGCGCGCGCGTTATGGCCCAGGCGCAGGCCGTCGCAAATGCCGGCCGCAATGGCCATCACGTTCTTGGCCGCGCCGGCGACTTCGACCCCGACCAGGTCGTCGTTGGAGTAGATGCGCAGCCGCGCGTTGTGCAGCGCGCGCGCCAGGCTTGCGGCAAGCCGCACGTCCGCCGAAGCGAGCACCACCGCCGTCGGCTGACCCGCTGCCACTTCCGCGGCAAAGCTCGGTCCCGACAGGGCGCACAGCATGCGGCCGGACTGCACCGATTGCACCACCTCGTGCGCGAGCAGTCCGCTCGCCGGCTCGAATCCCTTGCAGACGAGCACGAGCGGCGTCTCGTCGTGCGGCAGTCGACCCATGAGCTCGCGCAATCCCGACATCGGCACGGCGCACACCGCGGCCTCGGCGCCCGCGAGCGTGCGGGCAAGCTCGGCGCTCACGTCGATCGCGGCCGTAAGCTCGAATCCGGGCAGGTAACGATCGTTTCGGCGCGTGTCGGCCAGCACGCGGGCGTGGGCCTCATCGCGCGCCCAGAGAGCCACCGAGTGCTTCCGCGCGAGCACGATGGCCAGCGCCGTGCCCCAGGCTCCCGCCCCAAGCACCGCTAGCTTCATTACACCGCCAGCTTCATTACACCGCCAGCTTCATTGCACCGCCAGCTTCATTGCACCGCGAGCTTCATTGCACCGCGAGCTTCATCAGCCGAAGACTTCGCCGGTGCGCACGAATCCCAGGCCGGCTTCGCCGTGGCGCACCCGCGTCCAGCCGTTGGGCAGCGTCTCCATCCACTCCAGCAGCACGTTCTGCCCGACCCGGAACGCCACCGGCGCCGCCTCGTCAGGGGCACTGCGGACCTCGGCCATCTTCGGCTTCACCACCAGCATGCGCTTGGCGGCGAGCGTGTTCGCCTCGACCCAGCCGATACTGCCGGCCGCGTCGCGAACCTTGGTCCAGCGTTCGAGCGAAACCAGCACCTCGACCGGATAGCCGCGGCTCACCACATACAATCGTTTCGATTTGGTGGAAGGCGCGTCGTACCACACCGTTGCCGCTGCCGTGGTCGAGCGGAAATCGGCCGCGGAAACGAGGGTGCTGGCGAGCGCGACGAAGGTCGCCGCCGCGACACGCCAGGAAGCCGGCCCGCGCCGGCTTGCAGGAGCGTCTTGCCGGTCGATCATCGGCTTGCTGGCAAGCGCGCTCAGGCGTTGCCCGCGGGCGCGGTCACCTGAGCCTGTTGCTGCTGTTGTTGCTGCAGGCGCTGAACGTAGAGCGCTTCGAAATTCATCGGCGCGAGCACCACCGGCATGAAACCCGCGCGCGTGGCGCAATCGGACACGACCTCGCGCAGGTACGGATAGAGGATGTTCGGGCAGCCGACGCCGAGCACCATGTCCATGTCTTCCTTGCCGAGGTTGCGGATCTGGAAGATGCCCGCCTGGGTGACCTCGATGAGGAACATCGTCTTGTCGCCGATCTTGGCGGTTACCGTCGCGGTGAGCGAGGCTTCGAAGACGCCGTCACCAATTTGCGTGGCGGCGTTCTGGATCTGCAGATCGACTTTCGGCTGCTCGCGCTCGAGATAGATCTGCGGGGCGTTCGGGATCTCCAGGGACAGGTCCTTCACGTACAGCTTGTCGATCGTGAAGACGGGCTGGATGGGCTCACTGCTCATCGAAATTCCTTCACTGAAATGGGTCGATGGTAACGTCAGGCCAACAGTGCGTCGAGCTTGCCGGCCTGGTTCAGCGCATACAGATCGTCACAACCGCCGACGTGGGTGGCGCCGATGTAGATCTGCGGCACGGTGCGCCGGCCGGTGCGCCCGATCATCTCGTTGCGTCGCGCCGGATCGAGGTCCACCCGAATCTTTTCGATTTCCTGCACGCCCTTGGCGCGCAGGAGCTGTTCCGCCCGGATACAGTACGGGCATACGGCGGTGGCATACATCAGAACTTTCTGCACGAACCTTCTCCATCCGGCCGCCATGCGATCGGGACCCGCTTTCGACGCTGCCGCCGCCAGGCTCACGGCTCCCCTACTTCGCCAGCGGCAGACTGGCCTGCTGCCAGCCGACGATGCCGCCCTTGAGCGCGAACACTTCCGCAAAACCGTTCTTGCGCAACAGCGCGCAGGCGGCTGCGGCCCGCGCCCCGGTGCGGCAGGCCACTATGACAGGACGCTGTTTGACCTTGTCGAGTTCCGCGATCCGTTTGCCGACTTCCCCGGCCGGAATATGGCGCGCATTGGCGATATGGCCCGAGGCATACTCCTGCGCATCGCGCACGTCGAGAACGACGGCATCGCGGCGGTTGATCAACTGCACGGCTTGCTGCGCGCTCACTTCCCTGCCGCCCCCGCCTGCGGTCAAGCGCTGGATGAGGGGCCACATGAGCATGGCCCCGCTGATCAAGGCTACCGCGACGAGAAAGATGTTCTTTTGCAGAAATGCCCAGATGTCCGGCTGCATAGTGGTTGCTTTGCGAAATGACGGAAGGCGTGTTGCACAGGCCCGGGGATTCGACCCGTGCGCCGTTCGAGAGTGCGCCGGGCGCCCCGGCCGTGAACGAACACGGGTCGCGGGCTATCGAACCCTGCGTCGACCGTGCCTTCCGGCAGGCCTGCCGCGGCTCGTCCCGCGCGCTTGTTTTCCGCGCTTGTTTCCTATGGAAGTACTTGATTTCAGGCTGCAACGCGGCGAGGATAGCATAGAATGGAAACGATGAACGTCACCCCGGTACTGCTCATCATCCTGGATGGCTTCGGCTATCGCGACGACGGCGCGGACAATGCGATCGAGCGCGCGCACACACCTCACTGGGACCGCTACTGGGCCGAGTTTCCCCACAGCACCATCAACGCTTCCGAATTGCACGTGGGCCTGCCGCCCGAGCAGATGGGCAATTCGGAGGTGGGCCACCTCAACATCGGCGCGGGGCGGGTCGTTTTCCAGGAGTTCACGCGCATCGAGCTGGCGATCCGCAACGGCGAGCTCGGTTCGAACGAGGTTTTGGCAAAAGCCGTTATGACCGCGCGCGACAAGCACTCGGCGCTGCCGCGCGACAAGCACTCGGCGCTGCCGCGCGACAAGCACTCGGCGCTGCCGCGCGACAAGCACTCGGCGCTGCATGTGCTGGGACTGCTCTCGCCGGGCGGCGTGCACAGCCACGAGAACCAGATCTTCGCATTCATCGACATGGCCGCCGCCGGCGGTGCCGCGGATATCCGCGTGCATGCCTTTCTCGACGGCCGCGATACCCCACCCAAGAGCGCCGCCGAATCGCTGCGGCGGCTCGAGCAACGCTGCGCCGCACACCCGGGCTGCCGCATCGCTTCGATCTGCGGGCGCTACTACGCGATGGACCGCGACCAGCGCTGGGAGCGCACCGCGGCTGCGTACCGGCTGCTGACCGAAGACGCCGCTGAGCTCCAGGCCGACACGGCTCTGGCCGGTCTCGAAGCGGCCTATGCGCGCGGCGAAAGCGACGAGTTCGTGAAACCGACCGTCGTACGCGCCCGGGGCGAGCCGGCGCGCGGGATGCAGGACGGCGACGTGGTCGTGTTCATGAATTTTCGCGCCGATCGCGCCCGGCAACTCACTCGCGCGCTCACCGACCCCGCGTTCGACGGCTTCGAGCGCGCCAGGCGCCCGGATCTCGCCTGCTACTGCACGCTCACGAGCTACGGCGAGGAATTCGATCTGCCGGTCGCATTCCCGCCGCAGCGCGTCGACAAGAGCTTCGGCCAGTACATCGCCGAGTTGGGGCTGCGTCAACTGCGCATCGCCGAGACCGAGAAGTACGCGCATGTGACGTATTTCTTCAACGGCGGGGTGGAGACGCCCTACGCTGGCGAAGAACGCATCCTGGTTGCGTCGCCCAAGGTGGCGACCTACGATCTGAAACCGGAAATGAGCGCGTTCGAGGTCACGGAGAAACTCGAAGCGGCGATCCGCTCGCAGCGCTTTCAGGCAATCATCTGCAACTACGCCAATGCCGACATGGTGGGTCACACCGGCAATCTCGATGCGGCGACGCGGGCGATCGAAGTCCTCGACCAATGCCTCGGGCGGGTGCTCGGCGCCATGCGCGAGACGGGCGGCGAAGTGCTCGTCACCGCCGATCATGGCAACGCCGAGATGATGCAGGACCCGCAGACGGGCCAGGCGCACACGGCGCATACGACCAATTTGGTGCCGCTGCTCTATGTCGGCCGCAAGGCAACCCTTGCGCCCACCGGGGCGCTCAGCGACATCGCGCCCACGCTCCTCGCCATGATGGGCTTGCCGCAGCCGGGCGAGATGACCGGTCAGTCGCTCATCCGCTGGACGTGACGCGAAGCAGCGCGCTCGCCTGCACGGTCGTGCTGGCCTGCACGGTCGCGCTGCTGTGGGCTGCGCCGGCGTGGGCTGCACCGGCGCCGGGCGAAGAGCTGAAGGCGTTGCGCGCCCGGCTGGAAAAGCTCAAGCGCGACATCGCCCGCAGCGAGGGCTCGCGCAGCGAAGCAGCCGACGCGCTGGAAGCCTCGGAGGTGGCCATCTCGAAGGCCGGCCGGAAGCTCGAGGCGCTTGCCGCCAGCCGGCGCGAGGTCGAAGCGAAGCTCGCCGCGCTCGACGGCGAAGCGCAGTCGCTGCGCGCGCGGTTGGCCGAGCAGCGCGCGCTGGCCGCGCGGCTCGTCTACCAGCACTACACCAACGCCGGCACCGCGGGAGCGTTCGAGATCCTGGCCGGTGCACCGGACTTGAACGCAATGGCGCGCGATCGGGTCTACCTGGATTACCTCGCCCGTGCCCGTAAGGCGGTGCTCGATCGGCTGGTCGCTAGAGCGGACCGGCTGCGCGAGCTGACCGAGGAGACGACTCAGCGGCGCCAGGAACTTGCCGTAATAGAGGATCAGGAAGCCGCGCAGCGCGCGCGGCTCGAGACCGAACGGGCGAATCGCAAGCAGGTGCTGGCGAAGCTGAGCTCGAAGATCGAACGCCAGCGCCGGGAGGCCGGCTCGCTCGAGCGCGACGAGCGCCGGCTCGCCAAGCTGGTCCAGGACCTGGCGAAGATGCTGGCCGCGCGCAAGCCGGCGCCGCGTTCGGCGCCTTCGACCCGGTCGGCCGAGCCGCGAACAGGCGCGCCCTTCGAGCAGCTCAAGGGCCGGCTACACGCGCCGGTCCGCGGCCAGGTGACCGAACGGTTCGGAACGCCGCGCGCGGACAGCGGTCTCTCCTGGCGGGGGTTGTTCATCGAGGCGCCGGCGGGACGCGAGGTGAAAGCGGTTGCCGCCGGTCGGGTCGTATTCGCCGACTGGCTGCGCGGCTTCGGCAATCTGTTGATCGTGGATCACGGCGATGGTTTCATGAGCCTGTACGGCAACAATGAAGCCCTGATGAGCCAGGTCGGCGAACCGGTGCGCGGCGGCGAGACCGTCGCAACCGTGGGATCGACCGGCGGAAATACAGCGAGCGGTTTATACTTTGAATTGAGGTACCAAGGTAAGCCTTTTGACCCCTTGGGTTGGTTAAATCTGAAGTAATCTGAGTCTCGCGCAGGTCGAGACAGGAGTCAGTGCATGTTCAGTAAATGGCGGCAGATCGGTTTGGTGACGGTCGGCATTCTGGTCGGCGTGATGATCAGCATCAACTACTCGGCGGTCGCCCAGCGTTCGCTCACCCCTCTGCCGGTCGAGGAGATGCGCGCGTTCACCGATGTGTTCGAGGCCATCAAGCGCAACTACGTCGAACCGGTGGAAGACAAGAAGCTGTTCGCCGAAGCGATCAACGGCATGCTGACCGGGCTGGACCCGCACTCGGCCTACCTCGACCAGGATGCGTTCCGCGAGCTTCAGGTCGGCACGCAGGGCGAGTTCGGCGGCCTCGGCATCGAGGTCGGGATGGAAGACGGCTTCGTCAAGGTGGTCGCTCCCATCGACGACACGCCGGCTGCGCGCGCGGGTCTCCAGTCAGGCGATCTCATCATCAAGCTCGACGATACCGCGGTGAAGGGCATGTCGCTCAACGACGCCGTCAAGCGCATGCGCGGCAAGCCGAACAGCACGATCACGCTTACCGTGGTACGCAAGGGCGAGCCGGCGCCGTTCCCCGTGACGCTCACGCGCGCGATCATCAAGATCCAGAGCGTGAAGTCGAAGCTGATCGAACCGGACTACGGCTACGTGCGCGTCTCGCAATTCCAGGAGCACACGGGCGAGGCTCTGGTCAAGCACATCGACAATCTGTACAAGCAGAACCAGCGCGAGCTGAAAGGCCTCATCCTCGATCTGCGCAACGACCCGGGCGGATTGCTCAACGGCGCGGTTGCCGTCTCGGCGGCGTTCCTGCCGCAGAACTCGCTGGTCGTCTATACCGACGGTCGCACCGAAGACGCGAAGATGAAGCTGAACGCGAGCGGCGAGCACTATCTGCGCGGCCGCACCCGCGAGGACTACATCCAGAAGCTGCCGCCGGAAATCAAGAAAGTGCCCATGGTGGTGCTCGTCAATGGCGGCTCGGCGTCGGCATCCGAGATCGTCGCCGGCGCGTTGCAGGATCACAAGCGCGCGGTCGTGATGGGCACCCAGACCTTCGGCAAGGGTTCGGTGCAGACCATCATGCCGCTCGGCAACAATACCGCGATCAAGCTGACGACGGCGCGCTACTACACGCCCAACGGCCGCTCGATCCAGGCGAAGGGCATCACCCCCGATCTTGTGGTGGAAGATCCCTACAACCCGAGCGAGCTGTCGATGCGCATGCGCGAAGCCGACCTCGGCCGCCATCTGCTGAACGATCGCGAAAAGGAAACGCCCGGCGCCACCCCAGGCACAAAGCCGGATGAGCCGGCCGAAACGGCGCCGCAAACCCCCGCGCCGCGACCCAAGCCCAAGCCGCTCGCGCCCGGCGAGATCGTCTCGAAGGACGACTTCCAGGTGAACCAGGCGCTCAATCACCTGAAGGGCCAACCGGTGCTCGCGAAAGCACCGCAAACCTGAGTCGTCGTTGCGAACGCGAAACGCCCGGCCAGCCACCGGGCGTTTTCTTTTCCGCCGCTGGCGGCCACAATTGGCCGTTCCTCCGATACCGGGCTCGCTGCCATGACCGACGAGCAACTGCTGCGCTACAGCCGCCACATCCTCCTGCCCGAAATCGGGGTGGAGGGCCAGGAGCGCCTGAGCGCGAGCCACGCCCTGGTGGTTGGCGCGGGTGGTCTCGGCTCGCCGGTGGCCATCTACCTGGCCGCGGCCGGCGTCGGCCGGATCACGCTCTGCGACGCCGACGAAGTCGACCTCACCAATCTGCAACGCCAAGTCGTGCACCGCACGGCCTCGGTGGGCAAGCTCAAGGTGGATTCTGCGCGTGCGACCCTGGCGGAGCTCAACCCGGAAGTGACGATCGAGGCGGTCGCGCAGCGCCTGGACGGCCCGGCCCTCATGGCGCAAGTGGGCGGCTGCGACGTGGTGCTCGATTGCACCGACAATTTTGCCACTCGCCACGCCATCAACCGCGCCTGCGTAGCGCACCGGGTGCCGCTCGTTTCGGGTGCTGCGATCCGCTTCGACGGCCAGGTAACGGTGTTCGATCTGCGCCAAGCCGACGCCCCCTGCTACGCCTGCCTGTTTCCGGAGGACGCGCAATCGGAGGAAATGCGTTGCGCGGTCATGGGGGTGTTCGCGCCGCTGACCGGGATCGTCGGCACGATGCAAGCGGCCGAGGCGCTGAAGCTGCTCGCCGGAGCCGGCACGACGCTCAACGGCCGGCTGCTCATCGTCGATGCGCTGGCCATGGAATGGCGCTCGTTGCGCCTCGCCCGCGACCCCGGCTGCGCGGTGTGCAGCCGCCACCGCGCCGAGGCACCCGCCTAGGGCTTCGGTTCAGCCCCGATCAGCGCCTCGATGTCGCGCGCGATCTGCTCGACGTCGGGCCCGTTTCTCCCCATGCATTGCAGCAGCACGCGTGCCGGCAGATCGGTCAGCTGCAGCGGCCGGTGGGTATCGCGCACGCGCGCCACGTTCATGAGCGTCGGCGACAGGTGGGTGGAGCGGAATCCGGCCTTGCTCGACTCGATCGCGTCGATGATCGCCTGCTGAGCACGCGCGATGCCGACCAGGATCTCTGCGAGCTGGTGCGTGTTCAAAGTTGCCATCGCAGCCTCTGCGTAAGATCAGAACGAACCGAGCACGCTCTTCCAGTGCTCGGACCACAAGGCCATCGGATCGCGCTTGAAGCCGCTCTTGGCGAACCGGTGCCAGCGTCCGATCACCAGGTCGAGCAGCAGCGCGGAATAGGCGGCGCCGTCGCTGGCCGGGTCGACTTCGCCCTGCTGCGCGGCGAAGCGCAGCGACTGCTTCAAGCTCGCCTCCACCCGGTCGAGCAGCTGGTTGATGCGCGCCTGCAGCCGCTCGTCTTCATTCACCAGCGCATCGCCGATCAGCACCCGCGTCATGCCCGGGTTCCTTTGCGCGAATCCGAGCAGCATCGTCATCGTCTTCTCGACCTGCTTCAGCCCGCTCGGCTCCTCGGCGCCGATGCGGTTGATGAGCCCGAACAAGGTTTCCTCGATGAACTCGATCAAGCCCTCGTACATCTGCGCCTTGCTGGCGAAGTGCCGGTACAGCGCCGCTTCGGAGACTTCCAGGCGCGCGGCCAAGGCCGCGGTGGTGACCTTCTCCCAGCGCGGCGCCTCCAGCATGCGCGCGAGCATATGCAGGATATCGACCCGTCTCTGACCCGGTTTCCTGCCCGGCATCGTTGTTGTCTCCCTCTCGCGCTCTGCCGAACGCCGCAGCGTCGCTTGGTCGGCCGCCCGTTCAGCGCATCCGCTGCCCGGCGCGCTGCAGGCCGCGGATGTTGCGCACCGTTACGTCGACATACGCCGGCGCGTTGTGCGCGCGGCTCACCCAGACCGTTCGCATACCGAGCTTCTTCGCGGTACGCAGGTTCTCGAGCGTGTCTTCCACCATGATACATTGGCTGGGCGCCAGCCGGTTCCGGCGCAGCACGCGCAAAAACCCGTAGGCGTCGGGCTTCGGCCGGAAGCGCGTGTTCTCGATCGAGCACACGTCATCGAACAGGTCCGAGATCCGCAGCGCCTTGAGCACGGCGCGCGCATAGTGGGCCGGGGCGTTGGAAAACACGATGCGCCGCCCCCGCAGCCGCTTGAGCGCATGGCGCAATCCCGGCTCCTTGCGCAGGATCTCCTCCAGATGCGTGAAGCGGTGCGTCTCGAGCAGGAAGTGGCGCGGATCGGTGCCGTGATGGCGCATGAGCCCCAGCAGCGTCGCGCCGTAGCGGCGCCAGTATTCCACCCGCAGCGCTCCGGCTGCGTGCTCGTCCAGGCCGAGGGCCGTCTGCACGTAGGCGGTCATGGCGCGATTCATCTGCGGGAAGATGTGCACGCGGGCGTCGTGCAGCGTATTGTCGAGATCGAAGATCCAGGTACGCACGGCACCTCCGAACCGGCTGATGTGAATCAACCGCCAAGCCGTCGGTGCCGGGCGTCGATTCGCTTTGCGGTCGATCCCCGCAAGCGGGCACCTCCGAACCAATTGATGCACCCGAACCGCAAAGCCGTCGGTGCCCGGCGCCATTCGCTTTGCGGTCGATCCCCACTGCGTGGGGCCACCTCCGAACCGTAGCGGCAGATGAACCGCCAAGCCGTCGGTGGCCGGCGTCGCTCGCTTTGCGGTCGATCCCCGCAAGCGGGGCCCCTCGCCCGGGAAGCTCGCAACGACCCCCCTCGCCCGGGAAGCTCACGCCGCCCCGCACCGGGGCCTAACGGGACCGGATCAGCGTGCCCACGCCCTGATCGGTGAGGATCTCCAGCAGCACCGCGTGCTCCACGCGCCCGTCGATGATGTGCACGCTGTTGACGCCGCTGCGCGCGGCATCGAGCGCGGCGCTGATCTTGGGCAGCATGCCGCCCGAGATGGTGCCGTCCTCGAACAGCTCGTCGATGCGCCGCGGTGTCAGGCCCGTGAGCAGGTTGCCCTGCTTGTCGAGCACCCCGGCGGTGTTGGTCAGGACGATCAATTTCTCGGCTTTGAGCACTTCGGCCAACTTGCCGGCCACCAGGTCGGCGTTGATGTTGTAGGTCTCGCCGTTGGCGCCGGCGCCGATCGGGGCGATCACCGGAATGAAGTCGGCGGAATCGAGCAGCGCCACGATGGCTGGGTCGATGCTCTCGATCTCGCCCACCTGGCCGATGTCGATCCACGCTTCGGCCTTGTCCTTGTCGGGCACCAGCATCTTGCGCGCGCGAATGAAGCAGCCATCCTTGCCGGTCAGGCCGACCGCGCGCCCGCCGTGATGGTTGATGAGACTCACGATCTCCTTGTTGACCGCGCCGCCCAGCACCATCTCGACCACGTCCATGGTTTCCCTGTCGGTGACGCGCATGCCCTGGACGAACACCCCCTGCTTGCCCAGGCGCTTCAGCAGCTCGTCGATCTGCGGGCCGCCGCCGTGCACCACGACCGGATTCATGCCCACCAGCTTCAACAGCACCACGTCGTGCGCAAAGCTCTGCTTCAACTTCTCGTCGGTCATGGCGTTGCCGCCGTACTTGATGACGATGGTCTTGTCGTGAAAACGGCGGATGTAGGGAAGCGCTTCGGCCAGTATGGCCACCTTGTGCTGCGCGCTGCTCGGCTCGATTGCCATGGCGATGGGAAACGGGGCGGGAGGACGAGGCGGCCATTGTACCGCCGCGATCCGCGCGCCGGCAGCCAGCCAGCCGCGCGCCCCCAACGCCTGAACAACGAGTGTGCGCGGATGCTGTCGCGGCGCTAGTGTCCTGAGTCATTATTGATCGTTCCGTATTGGACGACAGTCCAATACGGACGCGACGCTCCCCTCTCCCTCCGGGAGAGGGGTTGGGGGTGAGGGACGGGCGTGACATGAAATAGGGAACGCTCGATAGTTCGTCACCCCCGCGCAAGCGGGGGTCCAGGCAAATTCCTACTCTGGATTCCCGCGTCCGCGGGAATGACGAATTTGAAGCGAACTTCAGCCTCACCACACCAGCTCGGTGGTGCGGCCGCTCGCGGATGCTTCGATACGTAGTCGCGCGGAGTCACGACGGTACAGGGCGGCTATATAATCGAACGCGCATGAATGCGACCACGTCCGTATCGCTTGCTCCCTGCGCG
>WHTS01000018.1:0-45342 GCA_009377585.1 Betaproteobacteria bacterium | reverse complement strand
TCCCTGCGCGTACTGCCCGCGCGCCTTTCACTTCCGCTCGCACGAGGTTCGATGATTCGTCCGATCCGCCTGCCCCTGCTTCCGATCCTGCTTCTGCTGCTGTTCTCCGCCTCCGGCGCGCACGCGCAAGGCACGCCGACTGCGCCGACAATCGCGGCGAAGTCCTACCTGCTCTACGACTTCCAGTCGACCCAGATGCTGGTCGCACACGATGCCGACGAGCGCATCGAGCCGGCGTCGCTCACCAAGTTAATGACGGCCTACGTCGTTTTCGACGCGCTCAAGCAGAAGACCCTGAAGCTCGATCAGAACGTGCCGGTATCGCAACGCGCGTGGAAGGCCGAGGGATCGCGCACCTTTATCGAGCCGCGCATGCCCGTGACCGTGGACGAGCTGTTGCACGGGGTGATCGTGCAGTCGGGCAACGATGCGTCGATCGCGCTGGCCGAAGCGGTGGCAGGCTCCGAGGAGAGCTTCGCTCTGCTCATGAACAAGGAGGCGAAGCGGCTGGGCCTCACCAACACGAACTTCACCAACTCGACCGGCCTGCCCGATCCGCAGCACTATTCGACGGCAGCCGACATGGCGAAGCTCGCCGCGGCGATCATTCGCGATCATCCCGAATACTACCCGCTGTATTCGCAGAAGGAATTCACCTACAACAAGATCAAGCAGCCGAACCGCAACCGCCTGCTGTGGAGCGATCCCAGCGTGGACGGCATGAAGACCGGCCACACCAAGAACGCCGGCTACTGCCTGGTCACCTCCTCCAGGCGCGGCGAACGGCGCCTGATCTCCGTGGTGCTGGGGGCGAGCTCATCGAGGGCGCGGGCGGCCGAAAGTCAGAAATTGCTCAACTTCGGCTTCCAGTTCTACGATACGGTGCGGCTGTACCAGAAGGGCCAGCAGGTCGCCAACTTGCGCGTGTGGAAGGGGAGCACCGATACGGTCAACGCCGGCTTCGAGCGCGACCTCTACTTCACCCTGCCCAAGGGCCAGGCGGAAAAGCTCAAGGCCACCCTAGAGAGCCAGCAGCCGCTGGTTGCACCGGTCACGACCGGCCAGCGGGTCGGCACGATGCGCATCACGCTCGACGGCAAGCCGCTCACCGAAGTGCCGGTGGTCGCCATCGAAACCGTCGAGCTCGGCAACATCTTCGCGCGCGGCTGGGACGCGATGCGCCTTTTCTTCCAATAACGCGAGTTAGTGTCCTGAGTCCGAGGTTCGTCGCAGAAATCGAACATTTGCCTTGACGCCAAGCGGGCAAAAGTGTCGAAATCGGCGCCAGACGCGAAGCGAACCACAGCCAGGTTGGACACCTGGCGAGGATTCGCGACAATGTATGGCGTCGATTCTCGGCATCTTTTGCGCGGCGAATTTCGGACTCAGGACACTACGAAGCCATGCCAAAACAACCGACAGCGGCAACGGTTTATCTGAACGGGCGCTTCATGCCGGCGGAGGAGGCGCGCATTCCGGTGCTCGACCGGGGCTTCATCTTCGGCGACGGCGTCTACGAGGTGATTCCCGTCTACTCGGGCTACCCCTTCCGGATGGAACAGCACCTGAAGCGGCTGCAGTCGAGCCTGGATGCGATCCGGCTCGCCAATCCCATGACCACGGCGCAGTGGAGCCGCCTGGTGAAGCGGATGATCGCGCTCAACGAGGGCAAGGACCAGGCCGTCTACCTCCAGGTCACGCGCGGCGTAGCCAAGCGCGATCACGCCTTTCCGGCGGACGCGACGCCGACGGTGTTCATGATGAGCAACCCGATGAGCGTTCCCGCGCGCAAGCTCGTTAGCGGCGGTTGCGCCTGCGTGAGCGCGACCGACAATCGCTGGCTGCGCTGCGACATCAAGTCCACGTCGCTGCTCGGCAACGTGCTCATGCGCCAGCGCGCGGCCGAGGCCGGCTGCCTGGAAACGATCATGTTCCGCGACGGCTTTCTGTCGGAAGCCTCGTCGAGCAACGTCCTGGTGGTGCGCGGCAAAACGGTCGCCGCCCCGCCCAACAACCACCTGGTGCTGCCCGGCACGACCAACGACGTGGTGATCGAGCTCGTGCGCAAGGCGCGCATTCCCCTGGAGCTGCGCGAGATCCCCGAGGACGAGGTCCGCTGCGCGGACGAGATCTGGCTCACCTCCGCCACCAAGGAAGTGCTCGCCGTCACGCGCCTCGACGACAAGGCGGTGGGCACCGGCAAGCCCGGGCCCGTGTTCCGGCGCGTCCACAAGCTCTATCAGGCCTACAAGCGAACCGTCATGCGTCGCGGCTGACCAATAGGGAGTATCCGCACTCGGAGCCGGCGCATGGAGCGCGAATCGCTGATCGAATATCCGTGCGAATTTCCGATCAAGATCATGGGCCGCACCGAGCCCGGCTTCGCCCAGGCGGTAATCGACGTGGTGACGCGCCACGCGCCCGATTTCGACCCCGGCAGCGTGGAGATGCGGACGAGCAAGAAAAATCGCTATCTCTCGCTCACCTGCACGGTGCGAGCGACCTCGCGCGAGCAGCTGGACAGCCTGTACCAGGCTCTGTGCGACCATCCGCAGGTGGTGATGGTGTTGTGATCGTGCGCCGCCTCGGCCTGGCGCCTTACGCGCCCACCTGGCGCGCCATGCGCGAGTTCACCGCCGCACGCACGCCCGATACGCCCGACGAGCTGTGGCAGCTGCAGCATCCGCCGGTCTACACGGTCGGAGTGGCCGGCCGCGACCAGCACCTGCCGCGGGTGGACAACGGCATCCCGGTCGTGCGCACCGACCGCGGCGGCCAGATCACCTACCACGGACCGGGCCAGGTGGTGCTGTACACGCTGCTCGATCTGCAGCGCCGCAGCTTGAGCGTGCACGGCTTCGTCCGGCTACTGGAGGGCGCCGTGATAGACTTGCTCGGACGCTACGGCATCGCCGACGCGCACGGCCGCACCGATGCTCCCGGCGTCTACGTCGGCCAGGCCAAGATCGCGGCCCTGGGGCTTCGCATCCGCCACGGCCGCTGCTATCACGGGCTCGCCCTCAACATCGCCATGGACCTCACGCCCTTCGCCGCCATCGACCCGTGCGGCTATCCGAAGCTGCCGGTGACGAGCCTGCAGGCGCTCGGGGTGGACCGGCCGACCGACGAGATCGCTCAGGCCCTGGTCGATGCGCTCGCCCGGCGCATCGGCGCGGAGGTAAGCGCGTGAGCGAAGTCCGCGACAAGCAGAAGGGCGACGCGAAAGAGAAGGGCGAAGCGAAGACCGCCCGCATCCCCATCAAGGTGATCGCCGCCGGGCAGACGCTGCCCAAGCCGCCATGGATCCGGGTGCGGCTGGGCAATAACGAGCGCTTCCATGCCGTCAAGCAGGCGCTGCGCGCCAATGGCCTGCACACCGTGTGCGAGGAAGCCTCGTGCCCGAACATCGGCGAATGCTTCGGCAAGGGCACGGCCACCTTCATGATCCTGGGCGACTTGTGCACGCGGCGCTGTCCGTTCTGCGACGTGGCGCACGGCCGCCCCAAGCCGCCGGATGCAACCGAGCCGGTCAAGCTCGCGCGCACCATCGCGGCGATGAACCTTGCCTACGTGGTGATCACCAGCGTCGACCGCGACGACCTGCGAGACGGCGGCGCCGGCCACTTTGCCGAGTGCATCCGCGCGGTGCGCACGCATTCGCCGCAGACCACGATCGAGATTCTCGTGCCGGATTTCCGCGGCCGCCTGGATGCGGCCCTGGATTGCCTCGCGCAAGCGCCGCCGGACGTGATGAACCACAATCTCGAAACCGTGCCGCGGCTCTATCGCGAGGCGCGGCCGGGCGCGGACTACGCGCATTCGCTGAAACTGCTACAGGAATTCAGGCGCCGGCACCCGGAAACACCGACCAAGTCCGGGCTCATGGTGGGGCTGGGCGAGAGCGACGACGAGATCCTCGCCGTCATGCGCGACCTGCGCGCGCACGAGGTCGACATGCTCACCATCGGCCAGTATCTGCAGCCCTCCTCGCACCACCTGCCGGTACGCCGCTACGTCGAACCGGCGGCGTTCGAGCGCTTTCGCGAGGCGGCCGAGACGATGGGCTTCCGCCATGCTGCCTGCGGCCCGCTGGTGCGCTCGAGTTACCACGCCGATCAGCAGGCGCACGGCGCCGGCGTCGCCTGACCGGCGCTACACGCGCTCGGCGAGCTTGCGCTCGATCAGCGACTGCAAGCGGCCGAAGTCCGGCACGCCCAGGATGCGTTCCACGATGCGCCCGCGCTTGTCGACCAGGAAAGCGGTCGGGGTGGCGCGAACTCCGCCGAACGCGCGCGCAGCTTCGCCCTGGATGTCCAGCGCGACAGGAAATGGCAGCTCGCTGCTGCGCGCGAAGTGCAGGACGTGATCCGGCCGATCGTACGGCATGGCGATGAAGATTGCTTCCAGGCCGTGCGGCCGATAACGGCGGTAGGTCTCCGCCATCGCCGGCATCTCCTGTCGGCACGGTCCGCAATCGGTCGCCCAAAAATTGACCAGAACCACCCTGCCGCGCAGGGCGTCGAGCGCGATTCGCTCGCCTTGCAGCGAAACGACCGTGACAGCAGGCGCAAACACGGGCGAGCGCCACCACAGCACGGCCGCGACGGCGATTGCCAAGGCGATGCCCAGCACGATAAAGTGCCAGCCCGAGCGCCGCTTGAAATCGTTCGATGTTCGCTTTTCCCAGGAGGTGCCCATGCGATTGATTGTCGGTGCTTTGGCTGCGCTTGTCATCCTCATCCCTGTGCCTGCGCATGCCGTCGATCTGGCCAGTCTCAGCAACCAGGAGGCGGGCACCGGGATGCGCGATGCCCTGGTTCAAGGCGCCGGCAAGGCCGTCGAGCTGCTCGGGCGTCCGGGTGGCTTTCTGGAAAACCCGAAGGTGAAGATTCCTCTGCCTGACACGCTGCGCCGGGTCGAGAGCGGAATGCGCCTGCTCGGCATGCAGAAGCAGGCTGACGAGCTGGTGGTATCGATGAATCGCGCCGCGGAAGCGGCCGTGCCGGAGGCGAAGGCGCTGCTGGTCGACGCGGTGAAGAAGATGAGCTTGCAGGACGCCAAGAAGATTCTCACCGGCGGCGATACCGCGGCGACCGAATATTTCCGCCGCGCGACCTCGTCGCAGCTGACACAACGCTTCTTGCCGATCGTGACCAAGTGGACCGAGAAGGTTGGTCTCGCGACGCAATACAACTCACTGGTGGAGCGCGGCGCGCAACTGGGGCTGGTCGGTAAGGACGAGCGCATCGAGAACTACGTGACGCGCGAAGCGCTCGACGGCCTGTATGCCACGATCGCCGAACAAGAGCGCGCCATCCGGCGCGATCCGGCCGGCGCAGCAACGGGTGCTGCCAAGAAGGTGTTCGACATGCTGCGACGGTGATTCGACCGCGCAGGGCCCTGCCTGCCGTGGCGAGGCGGGTGCAGTCGGATCAGCGATACAGTGCGAGCGCCTTGATGCGGCGCTCGACTTCCCCCTCCACGCGCCGGTAGGCTGCTTCGCCAACGCCGCCGAAGCGGCGCTTGAAGTCGGCTTCATTCGAGGCCACGGGCAGTCCCGCTACGTCGGGCATGAAGTCGGCTTCCACCGCACCGGCAAGAAAACGCTGCTGGATCGAACGTGCGCTTTGCGGCGAGCGCGCCGCCTGGGCGCCGAAGACCGTGCCGGCGCGATCGGCGGCCAGATCGGGAAAGCTGAAGCCGCTGCCCCCGCGCGCGTCCTCGATTTCCTTGTAGACCCCGATCGCATTGGCGAGCGGACTGCCGGCGGCCGCGGCCAGCGCGGCCGAGACGGTGAAATGCTGCGCCAGGTCATGCCGCCCGCCGAGGGTCACTTTGTGCAGCCGGGGTCGTGGCCAGTCGCGGGCCTGCGGCACGATGGCGGAAAGCCCGCGCCCGTTCACATAGAACGCAGTCACCAGCAACGCGGCGCGATTCTCCGCAACCGGATCGGAGCTCGCGGAACGCTCCGCGGCCAACCCGAGCATCGGCTCGAGCAACATACGCAGCGAGATTTGCCGCGGCAGGCGCTTGCCGGCGGTGAATTCGGCCAAGCGCTGCTGGTAGCTGCGCAAGCGCGCGTCGTCCACGGCGAACAATGCGCGGCGAAACCGCTCCGGCATCTCGTCGCGCCAGCGATACACGATCTGCACCTGGCCGCCTTCGATGTGCACGCTATGCAGAAAGTCCGCCGCTGCACTGCCTTCGCCCGCCTGTGGCAGCGGCATATCGGCAATGCGTGGCGAAGCGGCGGTGTCGAGCGCACCCAGCCGCCCGAGTGCATGGGCGAGCAGCCTGTCCGCGAGCATCGCCGGCACCGGCACGCGGCCGATCCTCAGATTGTCGAACTGCGGCAGCGCGCTCGTCTCGCGCAACACGCCCTCGACGTTGAGGTAGGCGCCGAAGGGGTTCGCGGGTGCCCGTGCCGTGGCCCAGAACGCTACGGCACCCGGTTGCAGCGCCACCTTGGCACCGCCGCCGTAGGGCGCGACCAGATAATTGGCGGCGATATCCACATCCTCGGCTGACAAGGTGATCGTGCGCAGTGCGCCTGCACGGGCCGTGCGCGGATCGTGCGCTTTCGCGAGCGCTTGCGCGCGCGCCACCTGTTCTTGAGTCAATTGGACGTTGCGCACGACCAGCGGCCGATCGTCCAATGTCAGCCATGCGAGCGCCAGCACAGCGGCCGGCAGGGCAAGCACGACCAGCGCGAAAGACCGGACGATCCAGCGTTTCATCGGCGATCCTGATCCCGGCTGCCCGGGCCGCGGTGCGCGCCAAAAGCGCCTGCCTGCCCCATCGTCTCAACGCGCGCTCGACGAAACAACGATCAACTCGACGCTGCGCCGGCACGCGCCTTCAATGCGCTTGCTCCCAGTTCGGCCCGCTGCCGATCTCCACCATCAGCGGCACGGAGAGCTTCGCCACTCCGGCCATCAGCTCCGGCAATTGCGCGCGCAGCCGTTCGAGCTCCACATCGGGCACTTCCAGCACGAGCTCGTCGTGCACCTGCATGATGAGGTGCGTATCGAGCCCGGTGGACTCGAGCCAGCCCTGCACGGCGACCATGGCGAGCTTGATGAGATCGGCCGCGGTGCCCTGCATGGGCGCATTGATCGCCGCCCGCTCGGCGGCGCTGCGCCGGGCCTGGTTGCCGGCACGGATCTCCGGCAGCCACAGGCGGCGGCCGAACACGGTTTCGACGTAGCCGAGCTCGCGCGCCTGCGCGCGGGTGGCTTCCATGTAGTTCGCGACACCCGGATAGCGCGCAAAGTACCGCTCCATGTAGCTCGCCGCCGCCGAGCGCTCGATGCCGAGCTGCTGCGCCAGCCCGAACGCCGACATGCCGTAGATCAGACCGAAGTTGATGACCTTGGCGTAGCGGCGCTGCTCGCTCGAGACCGCGTCGGGGGGCGTGCCGAACACCTCCGCGGCCGTGCGCCGGTGAACGTCTTCGCCGCGAGCGAACGCATCGAGCAGGCCGGCGTCCTGCGACAGGTGCGCCATGATCCGCAGCTCGATCTGGGAGTAGTCCGCCGAGACGATGGCTGCCCCCGCGGGCGCGACGAACGCTTCCCGAATGCGCCGCCCCTCGGCATTGCGCACCGGAATGTTCTGCAGGTTGGGCTCGTTGCTCGAAAGCCGCCCCGTGACCGCGACTGCCTGGCCGTAGTTGGTGTGAACGCGTCCGCTCGCATCGACCATCCGCGGCAGCTTGTCGGTGTAGGTCGACTTGAGCTTGGAGAGCGCCCGGAAGTCGAGCAGCAGCTTGGGCAGCGGGTAGTCGAGCGCCAGCTGCTGCAGCACGTCCTCGTCGGTGGACGGCGAACCGCTGGGCGTCTTCTTCATGACCGGGAGCCCGAGGCGCTCGAACAGGATCTCGCAGATCTGCTTGGGCGAATTCATGTTGAACGGGTGCCCGGCCACTCCGTACGCCTGCCGCTCGATCGCCGCCATGCGGCTGCCCAGCGTGCGGCCATGCGCTTCGAGCAGCTGCGCATCCAGCATCACGCCCTGGCGCTCCATCGCGAACAGCACGCGCTCGACCGGAATCTCGATCTCACCGTAGATCTGCGCCAGGCGCTCGTCCGCCTCGATTCGGGGCAGCAGCGTCTGCTGCAGGCGCAGGACGACGGCGGCGGCCTGCGCCGCATACGCACCCGCCTGCGCGATGTCGACCTGGTCGAACCCGATGCGCGCCACACCCTTGCCGACCAGGCTCTCGAGGCTGGTCGTCGACTGGTCGAGATAGCGCTCGGCCAACGACGCCAGCTCGTGATTGCGATGGCTCTCGAGCACGTAGGATTGAAGCTGCGTGTCGTGCGCGATGCCGGCCAGCCGAATGCCATGATTGGCGAGGAGATGCATCGCGAACTTGGCATCGTGCGCGATCTTGCGCGGCGCGTGATCTTCCAGCCAGGGCCTGAGCCGCTCGAGCGCCTGGGCCCGATCCAGCTGGTCCGCAGCACCCGGATGGCGATGCGCGAGCGGCAAGTAGGCGCCGGGACCGGCATCGAGCGCTACGGCGATGCCGACGATGCTCGCCTGCATGGGCTCCGTTGCGCTGCTCGCCATGTGCAGTGCGACGTGCTCGGAGCCCCGCATCCGTTCGAGCAGCGCATCGAGCTGCTCGAATCGAACGATGGTCTCGTGCGCCTGCTCCGGCGCAGAGGCAGGCAGCGACGCCGCAAGGGCAGGCGCGAAATTGACCGCAGCGGCCTCGCCCAGCTCGCGCCGGTGCGCCTTGAACTCGAGGCGCTCGAACAGCTGCGCCAGTTTTTCGTCGTCCGGGTCGCAGCACGCCAGCGCCTCCAGCGCAACCGGCAGCGGCACGTCGCATTTGACGCGCAGGAGCTCGCGCGCCTGCGGCAGCCAGTCGAGCGCCTTCTGCAGGTTCGCGCCGACCACGCCGCCGATCTCGCCGGCGTGCGCCATCACCGCGTCCAGCGAGCCGTATTGCTGCAACCATTTGCAGGCGGTCTTGGGACCGACCTTGTCCACGCCCGGAACGTTGTCGACCGCATCGCCGATCAAGGTGAGATAGTCGAGGAAGCGGTTGACCGCAACGCCGAACTTCTTCTCCACGCCCGCGCTATCGAGCGTCTCGTTGGTCATGGTATTGACCAGCGTCACGTCCTCGTTCACGAGCTGGGCGAGATCCTTGTCGGAGGTGGAGACGATCGAGCGCACGCCCTGCTTGCGGGCCTCGCACACGAGCGTTCCGATCACGTCGTCCGCTTCCACGCCGTCGACCATGATGAGCGGCCAGCCGAGCGCGCGCACGCACTCGTGCAGGGGCTCGATCTGGAGCGTGAGGTCGTCGGGCATGGGCGCCCGGTTCGCCTTGTACTGCGGATACACGTCGTCGCGGAAGGTCTTGCCCTTGGCATCGAACACGCAGCCCAGGTACTGCGCCGGCACTTCCCTGCGCAGCTTCTGCAGCATCGTGATGACGCCGCGGATCGCGCCGGTGGGCTGCCCGTCACGCGTGCGCAGATCCGGCAAGGCGTGGAACGCGCGGTACAGGTAGGAAGAGCCGTCGACGAGCAGCAGGATGCGCTCGGAGCTCATCGTCTATTGCTCATTCCGTATCGGGATGAAAAGTCATTGGAGGGTAGCCGCCATTATGGCAGGTCGGGGCGATCTTCGACCATCACCGGGCGCGCGGCCTCGAGCCCTCGCCCCCGGGAGCGAGAAATGCAACTGAGCCTGTGCGCGGGGCGTTCGCAGCCGTCGGAGCATTCGCCTTTCGCGCTACAATCGGGAAACGATCCGGGTGCTGCAATGCGTAAATACCTGTTGGCGCTTCTGCTCGCCTTGGCCTGCGCCGTGAATGCGCAGTCACCCACGAAGCCGCCCAATCTTCAACCCATACCCGAGCCTCCACCGCCACTGCCCAGCATGGCGCTCGATCCGGCGCTCGAGCCGGAGGTCACCATCGTCAAGCGCGGCATCGACACGGTGGAGGAATACCGGATCGCCGGCCGGCTCTACATGATGAAAGTCATTCCGCCGACCGGGAAGCCGTATTACCTCATCGATAATCGCGGCGACGGCACGTTCACGCGCCAGGAAAGCTTCGATTTCGGCCTGCGCGTACCGATGTGGGTGATCCACAGCTTCTAAATTGCCGCGCCGCCATCGGCTCGGCCCGCACACCAGCATCGAGCGAATGTCGGTCTACACCAGCGTCAGCCGCAGCCAGTTGAGCGCCTGGCTGGGCCGCTACGACGTGGGCGCGCTGCGCAGCCTCCGAGGCATCGCGGCCGGCATCGAGAACACCAACTATTTCGTGACGACGGCGCGCGGCCGCTTCGTGCTGACGCTGTTCGAGAAGCTGCAGCCGGCCGAGCTGCCGTTCTACCTCGGGCTCATGACACACCTGTCGGCGCGCGGCATTGCGTGCCCTCGCCCGGTGCCGGACGACGAAGGTCGCGTCTTCAGCGAGCTCAACGGCAAGCCGGCCACGCTGGTGAGCCGGCTTCCAGGGCACGACGTGGCGGCGCCCGATTCGGAGCACTGCACCGCCGTGGGCGCCATGCTCGCGCACATGCACCTGGCCGGCACCGACTATGCACACACCATGCCGAACCCGCGCGGACTGCTGTGGTGGCGGGGCGCGGCGCTGGAAGTGCTGCCCCGCATGCCGGCGGCCGAAGCAGCGCTGCTCGAACAGGAGCTCGAATACCAGTCACGGGCAAGACTCGATGCGCTGCCGAGCGGGGCGATTCACGCCGACCTCTTCCGCGACAACGTGCTCTTCGACGGCCGCGCCATCGGCGGCGTGATCGACTTCTACTTCGCCTGCACCGACCGGCTGCTCTACGATCTCGCCATCACGGTCAACGACTGGTGCATCGATCCCAATGGCGCGCTCGATCCTGGGCGCACGCGCGCCTTATTGCGAGCGTACCGTTCGGTGCGGCCGCTTGCGCCGGCCGAGATCGACGCCTGGCCCACGTTGTTGCGGGCAGGCGCACTGCGCTTCTGGCTCTCCCGGCTCTACGATCTGCACTGCCCGCGGCCCGGCGAGCTGACCTTCGCCAAGGATCCAGGGCATTTTCAACGCGTGCTCCAGGCACGCATGGAGGCCGAGGACCGAGCACGTGGGATGCTCGCGGAATGATGCGGTCGCATCCGAGGCGGAAAAAAGCACGCGCGTGCGAAACGGCGCAGTGCATGACGTAGAATACCGGCACCCCAACCTCCCGCCTCGTACGCTGGTCACATGCCCCGCCGGGTCTCCATCGGTCACGGATTGCAGTGGATTTCGAGCGGCTGGGGCTTCTTCAAGCGCAATCCGCTCGGCTGGATCCTGCTGATGGGAACGCTGCTCGCGATCTGGGTGCTGCTGCTCAGCATTCCCATGCTCGGGCCGCTACTGTTCAACCTGCTGTTCCCGGTGTTCTTCGCCGGCCTGATGCTCGGCTGTCGCGCCATGGAACAAGGCGGGAAACTCGAGTTCGGCTATCTCTTCGCCGGCTTTCGCGAGAATGCAGCCGCGCTGGTCAGTGTCGGCGGCGTCTACCTGGTCGGCATGCTGCTCGTGATTGCGATCGTGACCTCGTCGGGCGGGCTGCCCCGATTGCCTGATGAGCCGAAGCCGGAGGACGTCGCGACCTTGCAGAACGAGCTGAGCAAGATGCGGGGCCCCATCCTCGCCGGCATGGCGCTGCTCGTGCCCTTGCTCATGCTCACCTGGTTCGCCCCGCTGCTGATCGTGTTTCGCAGGATGACGGTATTGCCCGCGCTCAAGGAAAGCTTGAGCGCCATCGTGCGCAACCTCGGGGCGTTCGTGCTCTACGGCGTGGCGATCTTCTTCCTGTGGCTGGTTGCCACCTTGCCGATCGCGGGATCGGTCCGCAACCCGTTGATCGACGTGCTGACCATCGTTGCGCTGGTGGTCGTGCTGTCGATCATCTTCGGCTCGATCTACGCTTCCTACATGGACATTTTCGAGCCGCCCTCGAACAACGCGCCTTGAAGCCACCCACGCCGAAGAACAACCGGTCTCGCGCTGCGCCGGCCAGGCTCACTCCCAGGCCATGGGAAAAAGAGGCTATGCTCAATTTTCTTTTGGCAGCGTCCCTCGCTGGGATGCTTACAAGGAAAGTTGTACAAGGAAAGTTGAGCCTGGCCCCTTTTTTTTTTCGCGCCCGCGGGAATGACCGCTAAGCAGCGGTCAGCTTGGCGTACTCGAGCGCGAGCCATTTCATGCCGCCGCTCTGGAAATTGACCTGCACGCGCGCGTCCGCACCCCGGCCCTCCGAGCCGATGATGATGCCGCGGCCGAACTTGGGGTGCACGACGCTCTGCCCGATGCGCCACGGCGAGGCGGGCGCGATGTCGAAGCTCGTCGCCAGGCCGCGCTCGGAGCGCGCGAGCGCGGGACGCGAGCCGCTTGCGTCGCCACGCGCGCGGGAGACGCCGACGGGCTTGAGCAACAGCGGCGGCAGCTCCAGCAAGAAACGCGAGCGGATGTTGTAGCGCGTCTGACCGTGCAGCATGCGGCTCTGAGCGTAGGTGACGTACAGCCGCCGCCGCGCGCGCGTGATCGCGACGTACATCAGGCGCCGTTCCTCGTCCAGGCCGTCGTCTTCGTTCAGGCTGTTCTCATGCGGAAACAGCCCCTCCTCCAGGCCACCGAGAAACACCGTATGGAATTCCAGCCCCTTGGCGGAGTGCACGGTCATCAGCTGCAGCGCCTCGACTCCGGCCTCGGCCTGGTGCTCGCCCGCCTCCAGCGCCGCGTGCGCGAGAAACCCGGTGAGGCTCGTGTCCTCGTTGCTGGCGTCGCCTGCGAACAAGGCGGCGGCGTTCACCAGCTCACCCAGGTTCTCCAGCCGATCCGCGCCCTCGCGCTCGGCCCGGTAGTGCGCTGAAAGCCCGCTCGCGTCGACGACGTGCTCGACGCATTCGGCCAGGGTCAGTCCTTCGCACGCCGCGCGCATGCGCTCGATCATAGCGACGAAGCCTTCGATGCCGCGGGCCGGCGCGGCCGTAGCCGCGGCACCCTCGGCGCCGCCGGCTTTGCGCTTGCCCGCTTCGGCTCGGGACTTCGCCGCGGCCCACAAGCTGCTCCCGGCCGTGGCGGCGGCATCCTGCAGCTGCTCGACGCTACGGTTGCCAATGCCACGGGTGGGAAAATTCACCACGCGCAGCAGCGCATTGTCGTCTTCGGGATTGGCCGCGAGGCGCAGATACGCGAGCGCATGCTTGATCTCCTGGCGCTCGAAGAAGCGCAGTCCGCCGTAGACGCGGTACGCAATGCCGGCCGAGAACAACGCATGCTCCAGCACTCGCGACTGCGCGTTGGAGCGGTAGAGGAGCGCGATATCGGAGCGGCGCACGCCCTCGGCCACCAGCGTCTTGACTTCGTCGACGACGAAGCTTGCCTCGTCGATATCGCTCATCGCCTCGTAGATGCGGATCGGCTCGCCCTTGCCCTCGGCCGTCCACAGGTTCTTGCCCAGGCGCTTGCGGTTGTTGGCGATGACGGCGTTGGCGGCATCGAGGATGTTGCCGTGCGAACGATAGTTCTGCTCCAGCTTGATCACGCGCTGGACGTGGAAGTCGCGCTCGAAGTGCTGCATGTTGGCGACGTTGGCGCCGCGGAAAGCGTAGATCGACTGATCATCGTCGCCCACCGCGAATACGGCGCAACCCTGGTCCTGGGCGGGTGCGGCCGAAGCGCCCGGCGCCGTGAGCGCGAACGGCACGGTCGCGCGCGCACCTTCGCCGGCGAGGAGCTTCAGCCATCGATACTGCAGCACGTTGGTGTCCTGGAACTCGTCCACCAGGATGTGGCGAAAGCGCGCCCGGTAGTGTTCGCGCAGGATTTCGTTGCGCACGAGCAGCTCGAAGCAGCGCAGCAGCAGCTCGGCGAAATCGACCACGCCCTCGCGATTGCACTGCTCGTCGTAGGCGGCGTAGATTTCGCTGAGCCGGCGCGTATAGTCGTCGTAGCTCTCCACGTCGCGCGCGCGCCGGCCCTCCTCCTTGGCGGCGTTGATGAACCACTGCACCTGCCGCGGCGGATAGCGCTCGTCGTCGATGTTCATCGCCTTCAGCAGCCGCTTCACCGCGCTTTGCTGGTCTTGCGAATCGAGGATCTGAAATGTTTGCGGCAGTCCCGCGTCGCGATGGTGCGCGCGCAGCAGCCGGTTGCACAAACCGTGGAAGGTGCCGATCCACATGCCGCGGGTGTTGATGGGCAGCATCGCGGACAACCGCGTGAGCATCTCGCGCGCGGCCTTGTTGGTGAAGGTGACGGCGAGGAACGACGCGGGCGAGGCCTGGCCGGTCGAGATCAGCCAGGCGATGCGCGTGGTCAGCACGCGCGTCTTGCCGCTGCCGGCGCCGGCAAGGATCAGCGCTGACTGGTGCGGCAAGGTGACCGCCTCGAGCTGCTCGGGGTTGAGGCCGTTCAGGAATGCAGGCTGCATGGATTGGTTGGTTGTTCGATCGATCGCGGTTCCCGAGCCCGACGCCACGACGCGCAGCGCGCGGAAGTTGCTGCAGGAGCGCCGATTATACCGGCGGGACCTGCGTCGCTCGTGCGTGAGCTTGCGTCGAACGGATGCGATCATTGCATTGCTGTTCCGGCTGCTGCCGACCACCCCGTCCGCGCCGTTGTCGCGTCCCGCCCCCTCCTCAATGAGGAGGGGAATGCTGTAACTTCTCCCCTCCTCAATGAGGAGGGGAATGCTGTAACTTCTCCCCTCCTCTCACGAGGAGGGGTGGCGCGCAGCGCCGGGGTGGTGTGGTGGAGTGCGCCGATGCAGCCGGCTCAGTGCTGATGGATCAAGCCGCGCTGGTATGATCGCCCGTTCGAGACGAACGCGGCGGATGACGTGAAGGCGGAAGGGTTTGCGGCCGTTACGCTGGCATGCACGCTTGCGGTCTCGAGCCTGCACGCCGAGACGCAGAATGCAGCGCGCCAGCTGGTCGCCATCAAGGCGCCGCAGCACGACCCGCTCTACCTCGATGCGGCGAGCCTCAAGCGCAATGCAACGGCGGTGACCTTCAAGTACCTGCTCGATGTGCCGGCCCCGCCCGAGGAAGGCGCAAAGCCTCCGGCCACATCCCCGCAATGGCGCTCGAACGAGATCGAAGCCACCATCGACTGCCGCAAGCATACGGTTCTGGTGCGACGACTGGTGGCGTATTCGGGCCCGCGTGGAACGGGTACGGCGACGGCCGTGCACAGCTTCACCGGGCCGGGGCTCAAGGCCGAGCCGATCACGCCGAAGTCGACCTTCGCCTACCTCGAACAACATGTCTGCCGGGGCGGGTAAGCGACGCTCCAATCTCCCCTGCAGTGAGGGAGCTGGGACCGACTGGCGGAAAGCGGTTTGTCGCTACTTGCCGGATCGCAAATAAAACCCGCCTACTTCACCTCGGCGCTCAACAGCTCCGGATGGCGCTCGAAGAAGGCGACGTCCTCGGGCGCCTGCTGCCACCCCGCATGGCCCCGATCGGCAATCTTGCGCGACGCCATGCCGGTGCCATAGCGCACGCGGAAGAGCAGCGTGCGCTTCGGCCCGTTGACGTACTCGTGCAATTCGCCCGGCGGATGCACGACGAACGAGCCCGGGACGATGTCCACCGTGCGCTCCGGCGTTCGCATCTGGCCGCCGCCTTCGTAGCAGAAATAGATCTCGGTGCAGTCCGGATGCGCATGGTTCGGGCTCACCTGCCCCGGCTCCCAGCAAGCCACCGTGACATCGCCCCCGGAAACCTTGCCCAGCACCCGCTCGACATGGTGCTCCGGATTCCATTGCTCTTCCGCCTTGAGATCGTGCACCAGCATATGTGCTCTCCTGCGATCCCTGGAAAATCTCCTGCGCCGCGGGCATTGTAGCCGCTGGCGGCGGCAAGCGCGACGGCGGGGCGACCCGCCTCTGTGATGGTGTGGCGATCCGCCCCCCACGTCGGCAAAACGCCCGATGGCGCCCCTCGCAAGCACAACCACGCACGCCAGGACCGCGGCGATTCCCGGCCAGCGCTCCGCCGGACAGATGCCGACTTTGATAAGCTCGGGCAATCGCACGCGCACAACGGCGCCCGCGCCGGGCGGCCGTCGACGCTCACGCGCTGCCCCAGAATTTCGCCAACCCACCCATGCAGGCCGCATGAACCTCAACGATCTGCGCTATGTCGTGGCGCTCGCGCAGGAACGCAACTTCCACCGCGCGGCCGAGCGCTGCTTCGTCAGCCAGCCGGCGCTTTCGCTCGCGATCCAGAAGCTCGAGGGCGAGCTGGGCGTGCGCCTGTTCGAGCGCTCGCGCAAGGGCGCGCGGCCGACGCCGGTCGGCAGCCGTATCGTCGAGCAGGCGCAACGGGTGATCGAGGAAGCGGGCAGGATCCGCGAGCTCGCGCGCGAGGGCGCCGACCAGCTGGCGGGTCCGCTCAGGCTCGGCGTCATCTATACCGTCGGGCCCTACCTGCTGCCGGAGCTGATACCGATCCTGCATCGCAAGGCGCCGCAGATGCCGCTCGAGGTCGAGGAGAACCTGACGGCGCAGCTCGACGTGCTGCTGCGCAACGGACGCATCGATTGTGCGTTGCTCGCGCTGCCGTTCGCGGCGCCGAATATCGAGCTGCTGCCGCTCTACGACGAGCCCTTCACCGTCGCTGTCCCGAGCGAGCATCCGTGGGCCAAGCGCGCGTCGATCAAGGCGCAGGAACTGTCGGCGGAGAAAGTGCTACTGCTATCGAGCGGCCATTGCTTCGCGAACCAGGTTGCCGAAGCTTGTCCGGAGCTGCAGCGCCACGGCGGCGAGGTGCTGCAGGGCAATTCGCTGGAGACGATCCGCAATATGGTCGCCTCGGGCCTGGGCATCACGGTGCTGCCCGCCAGCGCCGACAGTGCGCGCTATCGCAGTCCGCTGCTCAAGATGGTGCCGTTCAAGCCGCCCGCGCCTGTGCGTCGCATTGCGCTCGCGTGGCGCCGCAGTTTCGCTCGCGAGAAAGCCATCGAAGTGCTCGCCGAAGCCGTGCGCTCGGTCAGGATCGCGGGCATCCGGCCGCTGCCTGCCGCCTAGAGGGCCTTGGTCGCGACCACCGTATTGCCGCAGCCGCGGTATTGCACGCTATCGAAGCACACGCGGCGCGCGATCGCGATGCCGCGTCCATGCAGGTCCATCGCGCGGCTGGGATGGATATCGAGAAAGCTGTGCCAGTCGAAGCCCTCGCCCATGTCGGTGACTTCGAACTCGACCTGGTCGGCATGGCGCTCGAGCTTGAGTGTGGCGAAGCGATTGCAGTAGCGCGGGTCGCGCAAGGGACTTTCGATCTCCTCGCTCCAGCGCCCGGACTGCAGCAGCCGCGATTTTTCCTGGTAGGTCACCCCCAGGTTGCCGTGCTCCACCGCGTTGATCATGAGCTCGGCGAGGCCGAGGGCGGTCTGGGCTGCATCGCGTAGCGAATACGCCGCGAGGGCAGCAAGGTTGCGCGCTTCGTCGAGGCTGCAGAAGCGAAACTTGGCGTAATCGATGAGCTGAAAGCTGTCACGCGTTCGCTCGAGCTCCGCCACGACGGCCCGCTGGTTCAAGCGATCGCGCACCGCGGTGCGCACCACCGCCTGCAGCATCTCGGGTCCGAACGGCTTGGTCAGGTAGTAGAACGCGCCCTCGCGCAGGCCTTCCAGCACCTGGTCGGGCGCGGCCGCCGCGGTCTGCAGGATGACCGGAATGCGCGCCGCGGCCGGATGACCCTTCATCCGCCGCAGCACCTCGATTCCGTCGATGCCCGGCATCATGCGATCGAGCAGCACCGCATCGAAGCGCTCCGGCATTTCGCGCAGGAGCCGCCAGGCGTGCTCGCCGTCTTCCGCCTCCTCCAGGCAATAGCCGTGACCGGCGAGGAACTCGGACACGATCATCCGGTTGGTATCGTCGTCGTCGACGACGAGGAGTGTGGTGCAGTCGCTGGGCTTCATCGAATGGGCTTGAAAGCGGGGTCTTGCGCTTGTTTACGGCCGTGCGCGGGCTGCGTTGAGCCGAACTCAAGCCGCACCGCGCCGGCGCCGTAATCGCTGCAAAGCGCCTCGAGCACAGAGGTCATGCGTTTGTGCGGCCGCACCCGGGTCCTCGCGGGCACACCGCGGCGCCAGCCCCCCTGCCATTGTCCGTACGCGATGCCGCCCAACCCCCCGCAGATTCCGGATCCCGCACCCCCACGGTGGAAGCCGTTCCCGCTCGCCGGGGTGCTGGCCGTCCTGCTGCCGATCCAGGTCGGAATGGGCGCGGTCCTGTTCACCTTCAGCGCCGACCAGTCGCAATGGCTCTACCTCCTGGTGCAGGCGTTGATTCTCTCCCTGATCGCCGTACCGGCGCTGTGGTGGATGAGCACGCGCGGCGCAAATCCCTCGTTCCTCGCCCGGCAGGCGGACCTGTCGCGAGCGCATGCCCGCCTGCGCTGGGGCTATGGCGCGATCCTGACGATCATCGCGCTCATCATCGTCTGTCGCGCGTGGGTGATTCAGCAGGAGATGACGCAGGCGAAAGGCCGCGGCGCGTTGATCGAAAGCGCCGATCGGCAACGCACTGCGGGAGAAGAGCTGGCGAGGCTGGTGACGCAGATCGCCGCGCGCGCGGAATCGGTTGCCGCCGAGCGCAACCGGCTCACCCGCCTGGCGATCGAGCTGCGAACTGCGCTCGACGCAGTCGAGCACGATGCCGCCGACTTGCGAGACGCCCGGGTGTCGCTGGTGACCATACTGGCCGATGCCCACACCCAGGTGCAAGCGCTGGCGGCGGCCGCTCGCAGTATCGAGGACGCTGCGAATGCGCGCGACGCTGGCCCGGACTCGGCTGCGATCGTCGCGCTGCAATGGCTCGAACGCGTCCAGGCGCACCAGAACGCGCACGCGCGCGCGATGGACCGGGCGATCGCCACGCTCGCGCTCACCGCCGATGCCCGGGTCCTGGGCATCGCCCGCATCAGCCTCATCGCCAGTGCGCTGCTGCTCGCATTCCTGTCGTTGGCGGTATGCCTCGTGCTCGAGCCGGCGGCCCGGGTGCTGGAGCAGCAGACCCGCCATATCCAGGAGCAGCAGCAAGCGCTGCGCGCAAGCGAGCAGCGCTTCCGAGCGCTGGTGGAAAACACCGACGTGATCGTGTGGGAATTCGATCCCCGGCTCAACGCCTTCACCTACGTCTCGCCGCATGCGACGCGCATGGGCTATGCGACCGAACAGTGGCTGCAAGCGGGCTTCTTCGAAGCGCATCTGCATCCGCAAGACCGCGCTGCAGCCCTGGCGTACTGCAAGCAGGAAACCGACGCCGGGCGCAACCACCGCCTGCAATACCGCATGCTGCAAGCGGACGGCGGGATCGTTTGGATCGACGACTGGGTCAGCGTCGAATCGCTGCCCGACGGCGCCCGGCTCATGCGCGGTGTATTCGCCGACATCACCGAGCTCAAGCGCGCGCAGGAAACTTTGCGCGATACCGAGGAGCGCTGGAACATGGCGCTGCAAGGCAGCGGCGACGGCGTCTGGGACTGGGACGTGGCGGCGGGACGCATCTACCGCTCGCCGAGCTGGAAGGAAACCCTGGGCTTCGCGGCCGACGAAATCAGCACGCAAGCCGGCTACTGGGAAAAGCTGATCCACCCCGAGGATCGGGCGCGGGCGCGCGCCGCGCTCGACGGCCATCTCGACGGCCGCCTGCCCGCCTACCACTCCGAGCATCGCATACGCTGCAAGGACGGAGCCTACAAATGGGTGCTCGCGCGCGGTAAGGTATTGCGCCGCTCGACCGAGGGACGGCCGCTGCGCGTGGTGGGCACCCAGACCGACATCTCGGCTCAAAAGGCGCTGCAGGACGAGCTGCACCGGCACCACAACCAGCTGCAGATGCTGGTCGAGGAGCGCACCGCCGATCTCACGCGCGCGATGCAGGATGCCGAGGCGGCGCGGGTGATGGCCGAACGGGCGAACAAGAGCAAGTCGATGTTCCTCGCCAACATGTCGCATGAGCTGCGCACACCCATGCACGCGATCCTGAGCTTCGCGCACCTGGGCGCGACGCGCCATGCCGAGCTCGATTCGCGCCGCCTTGGCGACTACTTCCAGCGCATCGAGGCGAGCGGCAACCGCCTGCTGAAACTCCTGAACGACCTGCTCGACCTGTCCAAACTCGAATCGGTCCGGGTCCTGATCCAGCCCGAATGGATCTCGGGCAGCACGCTGGTGCGCTCGGTCGCCGAGGAGCTCGAGCCGCTGCTGCACGCCGGCCGCCATACGCTGCGCATCCATGCCGCCTGCGAGCCGGAAAAGATCTGGCTGGACGGCGAGCGCATGCGCCGGGTGCTGCGCAACCTGATCGCCAACGCGATCCGCTACAGCCCCGACGGCGGCGCCATCGACGTCCGCATCGAGCGCAGTCCCACAGCCGGCGGAAGCGTGGTGGCGTTGAGCGTGTCGGACGAAGGGATCGGCATCCCGCCCGAGGAGCTGGAGTCCATCTTCGACGAATTCGTGCAGAGCTCGAAGACGGTCAGCGGCACGGGTGGCACCGGCCTGGGCCTTGCGATTTGCAAGCGGATCGTCGCTGCGCACGGCGGCACGATCCGTGCAAGCAACAACGCCGGCGCCGGCGCGTGTGTCGATGTCCAGTTGCCGCAGCCGCAGCTCGAGCCGCGGGCGCTTTCACTCCCCTCTCCCTCCGGGAGAGGGGCTGGGGGTGAGGGGGGGGGGGGGGGGGGGGGGGAAGGTCCCGATTACGACGCTTATTTTCCCTCACCCTCGATCCCTCTCCCGGAGGGAGAGGGAAGACAAGCTTACCCATGCAAAAAACATACAAGGGCTTGGGAGTGAGGGAGGGAACGAGCCATAAGTCATCTACCGCAAGCCACCTAGCCTAGCGGCCGACGATACGAGGCTCCGCCACTCCCGGCACGTCTCTGAGGCGCGCAGCCAGCCCCGCGGCTTCGACTTCGCTCGCCAGGTGCCGGATTCCGACGGCATACGAGTAGCCCTCGGCATCCTTCACCGGGCGGATCTGCGCCGGATAGCCCGCCTCGCGCAGCCGGTCGTACAAGGCCAGGGCCTCGGCCTGCGTGGGCGCAAGCGCCAGGTCGACCCGCCAGCGCCCGTTGCGGCGCGCGCCGCCTGCGCCCGGTTGCATCTCGGTCTCCACGGCCCACTTCTGCAACTGCTCCGGCGGGACCGGCTGCACCGGCAGAGGCGGCGCATTCTTCGGCGCGATATAGAACGACAGCGGCTCATCCATGACGAACGCGGCCTCGGTCCCGCGCTGCACGCTGATCCGGCCCTCGATCAGGCACACGATGTCGCGATCCTCGGCGGCCTTGCCCCATAGATCGGTGCCGCGAATGCCGGCGGTGAGGGTGGCGATGCGCACGTCGATCTGACGCCGGCCGCGGAAACGCGTGGCCGCCTGGGTGGTGAACCGGAACGCGCCGCGCAGGACCTCGAGCGCCGCAGTGACGAGCGTGCCTTCGGGCTCGCGTTGCACGCTAAGCCGGTCGAGCGCGAGCTGAGCCTGGCTGCCGAGCTTTATCAGGCTGCCTTCGGGCATGCGCAGGACGATGCGCGCGTCCGCCCCGCTCACCACCCGGTCGCTGTTTCGCAACACCATGCCGACTGCGAGCGGCTCGCGCACGCCCGAGCGTTCCACCCAGGCCGGCGACTGGACGGCCTCGACCGACGGCTGAGCGGCCGCGGGCGCAAGGCCGACCGCGAATATCAGCAGCAAAGCAACGACCGATCGGACCATCGGAAGCTCCCCGGCAACGGTTGCGCGGTCGGACACGATCCGCGGACAAGGCCCGCGTCTGACACGATGCGCGGGCAAACCCGCGTCTGACACGATGCGCGGGCAAAAGCCCGCGCGTGCACGGTGCGTAGCCAACCGCGCGCAGTCTGGGCCAGGCGCATGAAAGCCGCAAGGCAGATCGATATACGCGCGCACGCCGCGACCGGATACAGGCCGGCGCTGAAAGGCCGATGGAGGGGTTGCAGTATAATTTTTGGCTTTGTCGCCTGGCGACCGCCTGCCGAGACCCCCATGCAAGCGCATTACCGCCCCAAGGACGTGGAGTCTGCCGCTCAGCAATTCTGGGCGAGCCGCAATTCGTTCCATGTCGTCGAGGACGGCGGCCGGCCCAAGTTCTATTGCCTCTCCATGTTCCCCTACCCCTCCGGGCGGCTGCACATGGGGCACGTGCGCAACTACACCATCGGCGACGTACTCTCGCGCTACTACCGCATGCGCGGCTACAACGTGCTGCAGCCGATGGGCTGGGATGCGTTCGGGCTGCCGGCGGAGAACGCGGCGATGGCGAACCACCAGCCGCCGGCGCAATGGACCTACGCCAACATCGCCTACATGAAGAGGCAGTTGCAGGCGCTCGGCTTCGCCATCGACTGGGAACGCGAGCTCGCCACCTGTCGCCCGGACTACTATCGCTGGAACCAGTGGCTGTTCCTGCGCATGCTGGAGAAAGGCCTCGTCTACAAGAAGACCGGCACGGTCAACTGGGATCCGGTCGATCAAACGGTGCTCGCCAACGAGCAGGTGATCGACGGCCGCGGTTGGCGTACCGGCGCGCTGGTGGAGAAGCGCGACATCCCGATGTACTACATGCGCATCACCGCGTATGCGCAGGAGCTGCTGCAGGCGTTGGAAGGGCTCCCGGGATGGCCCGAGCGCGTGAAGACCATGCAGGCGAACTGGATCGGACGCAGTCGAGGCATCGAGTTCAGCTTCGGCGTCGACGGCTCGTCCGATCGCATCAAGGTCTTCACGACGCGCGCCGACACGATCATGGGCGCGACCTTCATCGCCATTTCGGCCGAGCATCCTTTTGCCACTGCCAGTGCGCAATCGGATCCGCAGCTGGCCGCGTTCATCGACAAATGCCGCCAGGGTGGCGTGATGGAAGCCGAGGTGGCCACCCGCGAGAAGGAAGGCATGTTCACCGGCCGCTATGCGCTGCATCCGCTGAGCGGCGAGCGGCTGCCGATCTGGATCGCCAACTACGTGCTGTGGGGCTACGGCGAAGGCGCGATCATGGTCGTGCCCGCCCACGACCAGCGCGACTTCGAGTTCGCGAACAAGTATGGGCTGCCGATCAAGCCGGTCATCAAGCCGGCCGCGTTCCTGCTCAACCTGCCGCTCGAGCGCGCCTACGAGGAGTACGGCGTGTGCTTCGATTCGGGCGAGCTGGACGGCCTGGACTTCGCCGCGGCGTCCGAGTTGGTGGCACGGCGCTTGCGCGAAGCTGGAATCGGGGACGAGCGCGTACAGTACCGTTTACGCGACTGGGGCATCTCGCGCCAGCGCTATTGGGGCACGCCCATACCGCTCATCTACTGCGACCAGTGCGGGGACGTGCCGGTGCCGGACGATCAGCTTCCGGTCGTTCTGCCCGAGGATTGCGTGCCCGACGGCAGCGGCAATCCGCTGGCGAAGCGCGCCGATTTCGTTCAGACGACCTGCCCCAAATGCAAGGGCCCGGCACGGCGCGAAACCGACACCATGGACACCTTCGTCGACTCGTCCTGGTACTACATCCGCTACGCCTGCCCGGATGCGCCGCGGATGGCCGACGAGCGCGTGCGCTACTGGCTGCCGGTGGACCAGTACATCGGCGGCATCGAGCACGCCATCCTGCACCTGCTCTATTCGCGCTTCTGGACCAAGGTCATGCGCGATCTCGGCTTGGTTTCCTTCGGCGAGCCCTTCACCAACCTGCTCACGCAAGGCATGGTGGTCGCGGAGACCTATTTTCGCGACCAGGCGGGCGGCAAGATGCAGTGGTTCAATCCGGCCGACGTGGCGGTCGAGCACGATGCGAAGGGCCGGCCGCTCGCGGCCAGGCTCGTCTCGGACAACCAGCCGGTTCGCATCGGCGGCATCGAGAAGATGTCGAAGTCGAAGAACAACGGTGTCGACCCGCAATCGCTGATCGACCAGTTCGGCGCCGACACCGCGCGCTGCTACGCCATGTTCGCCTCGCCTCCGGAACAGTCGCTGGAGTGGTCGGATTCGAGCGTCGAGGGCGTGGCCCGTTTCCTGCGCCGGCTATGGAGTTTCGCGGTCGAGGTGAACGCGCTCGAAACGGTGCCGGCCGCGAGCCCGGCGCTCGATTCGCACTGGGCCGCCGTGCGGCGCGAGCTGCACGGCAACCTGCGCCAGGCCAACTACGACATGGGCCGCCATCAGCTCAACACGGTGGTGTCGGCGGCGATGAAGATGCTCAATGCGCTGGAGCGCGCGCCGAAGCAGCCGGCCGGGGTTCGCGCCCAGGTGCTGCGCGAGGGCATGAGCCTGTTGTTGCGCATGCTCGCACCGATCACGCCGCACATCTGCCACGTGCTTTGGCAGGAGCTTGCCTACGGCGAAGATATCCTGGATGCACCCTGGCCCGAAGCCGACGAAGCGGCGCTGGTCGCCGACGAGCAGGAGATCGTGGTGCAGGTGAACGGCAAGCTGCGCGGCAGCATCCGCGTTGCGCACGGTGCGGCGCGCGAAGTGCTGGAGAAGGCGGCGCTGGAGAATCCCGCCGTGCGCAAGTTCTGCGAGGGCAAGACGCCGAAGAAGGTCGTGGTCGTTCCCGGCCGGCTGGTCAACCTGGTGCTATGAGCATGCGCGAGTGGCTGCCGATCGAGCACGTGCCTGGCGCGAATGGCCGGCGCAGCGAGGACGCTGCGTTCGCCTGCGCGCGAATGCTGTTCATGCTCAGCCTCATGGCGACGCTGGCGGGGTGCGGATTTCATCTGCGCGGTGCCGTGCAATTGCCGTTTCCCAGCCTCTACGTGAACGTTTCCAACGTGTCGCAGTTCGGCCACGAGCTCAAGCGCGCCTTGCGCGCGAGCGACGTGCGCCTGACGGAGAACGCGAAGGAAGCGGCCGCCACCTTGAGCATCCTGAGCGAGCTGCGCGAGCGCCATATCCTCTCGCTCGGCGGCCAGGGGCGCGTGCGCGAATACCAGCTGCGCTACCGGCTCGCCTACCAGGTGACCAACGCCAAGGGGGTGATCACCCCGCCGACCGAGATCGTGCTCAAGCGCGACATCTCCTTCAACGACTCCGAGGTGCTCGCCAAGGAATCCGAGGAAGGGCTGCTCTACCGCGACATGCAGCTGGATGCGGTCCAGCAGCTCTTGCGCCGGCTGGAAGCGACCAAGGTCGCAGGCGGCTAGGACTCTGCCGCATGCGGATCGATTCCGAGCAGCTCCCGCAGCATCTCGCCCGCGGCCTCGGCCCTCTCTACACCGTAGTCGCGGACGAGCCGCTGCTCGCACTGGAAGCGGGCGACCGGCTGCGCGCGCGCGCGCGCGCGCTTGGCTATGCCGAGCGCACCTTGCTGGTGGCCGAGCCGGGCTTCGACTGGGGCGCGCTCGCCCAGGCCGGTGCGAGCCTGTCGCTGTTCGCCCAGCAGCGGTTGATCGAGCTGCGCATCCCGAACGGCAAACCTGGCGTGGCCGGCGCCGAGGCCATCGAGCGTTATTGCCAGGGGCTCGCGCCCGATACCGTCACGCTCGTGCACCTGCCGGGGCTCGACTGGAAAGCCGCGCAGGCAAGCTGGGTGCAGGCGCTGGAGCGCGCCGGCGCTCTGGTCGAGGCGCGCGCCGTGGTGCGCGAACGCCTGCCGCAGTGGCTCTCGGGCCGATTGGCGCGCAACGGCCAGAACGCCGAGCCGGAAACGCTGCAGTTCATCGCCGACCGGGTCGAAGGCAATTTGATGGCGGCATGGCAGGAGGTGCAGAAGCTCTCGCTGCTGTTGCCGGCCGGCAAGCTCGAGGACCAGGCGGTGCGCAAGGCCGTGCTCGATGTCGCCCGCTTCGAAGTCGACGATCTCACCGCCGCCTTGCTCGCGGGCGATCGCGCCCACTACGTGCGGGTCGTGAACGGCCTGGCCGCCGAAGGCGCCGCGCTGCCATTGCTGCTTTGGGCGCTGGCGAACGAATTGCGCGCGACTCACCGGGTCGCAGCCGCGCTCGCTCGCGGCCAGACCATGCCCAATGCGTTGCGCGAAAGCCAGGTCTTCGGTCCTCGCCGCGGCTGGATCGAGCGCGCCGCGCAACGCTGGACGCCCACTCAGACCCAGGCGGCGCTGCTGCGCAGCGCGCACATCGATCGCATCGTCAAGGGCATCGAACGCGGCAATCCCTGGGACGAGTTGCGTGAGCTGGGGCTCGCTTTGACGGCGAGCAAGCCCGCGCGCGCGCCGGCGTCCCGGGCGCGAAGCGCAGTGTAGAATGCCAAGCGCCATGGACATCCAGAACTACATGGTCGGCATCGGGCGCCAGGCGCGGGCGGCAGCGCGCGAGATGGCGCGCGCGGACACCGATACCAAGAACCGGGCGCTCATGGCGATCGCCGCGGCCATCCGCGCTGGAGCCGAGCGGCTCGCCGCGGCCAACGCCAAGGACGTGAAGTCGGCCAAGGCGCACAAGCTCGATGCCGCGGCCATCGATCGGCTGACGCTTGCGCCCGATGTGATCGACACGATGGCGGCGGGCGTGGAGCAGATCGCGCAGCTTCCCGATCCCATCGGCGAGATCAGCGCGCTCAACTACCGGCCCTCGGGCATCCAGGTCGGCCGCATGCGCGTGCCGCTGGGCGTGATCGGCATCATCTACGAATCGCGCCCGAATGTGACCGCCGACGCCGCCGCCCTGTGCATCAAGTCGGGCAACGCGGCGATCCTCCGTGGCGGCTCGGAAGCCGTGCACTCGAACCAGGCGATTGCCGCTTGCGTTCACCAGGGTTTGGGCGAGGCCGGATTGCCTGAGCAGGCGGTGCAGGTGCTGGAGGTGACCGACCGCGCCGCAGTGGGCGAGCTGGTGAGCCTTACCGAGTACGTCGACGTCATCGTCCCGCGCGGCGGCAAGAGTCTCATCGAGCGCCTGATGCGCGAATCGCGCATCCCGATGATCAAGCACCTGCACGGGGTCTGCCACGTCTACATCGACGACCGCGCCGATTTCGACAAGGCGATCCGCATCGCCGACAACGCCAAGACCCAGCGCTACGGCACCTGCAACACGATGGAGACACTGCTCGTCCATCGCGACATCGCCGCGCGCGTGCTGCCGATCCTGGCGCAGATCTATGTCGACAAGGGCGTGGAGCTGCGCGGCGACGAGACCGCGCGCGCGCTCGTGCCGCAGATGCAGGAAGCAGCCGAAGACGACTGGCACGCCGAGTATCTTGCGCCGATTCTCGCCGTGCGCATCGTGGACGGGCTCGAACAGGCAATGGTCCACATCGCAACTTACGGCTCGCAGCACACCGACGCCATCGTCACCGAGGACATCGCGCGCGCGCGCCGCTTCCTGCGTGAGGTCGATTCGAGCTCGGTGATGGTCAACGCATCGACCCGCTTCGCCGACGGCTTCGAATACGGCTTGGGAGCAGAGATCGGCATATCGACCGACAAGCTGCACGCGCGCGGACCGGTCGGGCTGGAGGGCCTCACGTCGCTCAAGTTCGTCGTGCTCGGCGACGGCCACATCCGGCGCTAGCGAGCTTGCGGAAGCTGCGTTGCGCGCTCGCTCCCTCACTTGCAGTGCGCGCATCGGCATGCAGGCCGATGCCGTTCGGCCGGCGCGGACCATGGTCCGCGAATTCCCGGCCTCACCCCCCAACCCCTCTCCCGAAGGGAGAGGGGAGCGCACAGCGTGCAGCGGCTTATTAGCCGCTTTCCGATCGAGATAGAGGCGGGCCGCGCGATGGCGAAAGCAATCGAAGTCCAGGTTCCCGACATCGGCGACTTCCACGACGTCCCGGTGATCGAGGTGCTGGTGCGACCCGGCGACACGGTCGCCAAGGACGACTCGCTGATCGCGCTCGAATCGGAGAAGGCGACCATGGAAGTGCCGGCTCCGCAGGCCGGCAAGGTCGCCGCAGTGCAGGTCAAAACCGGCGACAAGGTCTCGAAGGGCAGCGTCATCGTAACGCTGGAAGTCGAGGAAGCCGAAGGCGCGGAGCCTGCCCGGCCTGTCGAGTCGAAGGCGCCCGCCCAACCGGCGCCGGCGCCTGCTGCGCGCGCCGCAGCCCCCGCGGCCGCGCCTTCAGCGCCAGCGCAACCGCCTGCGCAAGCGCGTCAAAGCCCACCCGCGCAGCGCGAGAAAACCGATCTCCAAACCGATGTCGTCGTGCTGGGCGCCGGACCCGGCGGTTACACCGCCGCTTTCCGCGCCGCGGACCTCGGCAAGAAGGTCGTTCTCGTCGAGCGTTATCCTACCCTGGGCGGTGTTTGCCTCAATGTCGGCTGCATACCCTCCAAGGCGCTGCTGCACATCGCCAAGGTGATCAGCGAGGCTGACGAGGTCGGTGCTGCCGGCATTCGCTTCGGCAAGCCGCAGATCGACTTGGCGAAGTTGAAGGGATGGAAGGAATCCGTCGTCGGCCGGCTCACCAAGGGCTTGTCCGGGCTCGCGCGCCAGCGCAAGGTCGAGGTGGTGCAGGGCGCGGGCAAGTTCGCTTCACCGCACAGCCTGCGGGTCGAGACGGCGAACGGCGCGAAGACCATCGGCTTCGACCACTGCATCATCGCCACCGGCTCCGAATCCGCTCGCATCCCGGGGCTTCCCTACGACGACAAGCGGCTGATCGATTCGACCGGCGCGCTCGAATTGGCGAGCCTGCCCAAGCGCATGCTGGTGATCGGCGGCGGCATCATCGGGCTCGAGATGGCGACGGTGTACGACGCGCTGGGCACCAAGGTGAGCGTCGTGGAGATGATGGAGAGCCTCATCCCCGGTGCCGATTCCGATCTCTTACGTCCGCTCAGGAAGCGCATCGATGCCCGTTACGAGCAGATTCTGCTCGGGACCAAGGTCGCGCGCCTGGAGCCGTCGGCAAAGGGACTCACCGCGCATTTCGAGGGCGCAAGCGCGCCCAAGCCGCAGACCTTCGACGTCGTGCTGTTCGCCGTGGGCCGCCGGCCGAACGGCCATACGCTCGGTCTGGACGCAGCCGGGGTCAACGTCGATGCACGCGGCTTCATCCCGGTGGACCGGCAGCTGCGCACCAACGTCGGTCATATCCATGCCATCGGCGACGTCGTGGGCGACCCCATGCTCGCGCACAAAGCGACGCACGAGGGTAAGGTGGCCGCCGAAGTCATCGCCGGGCACAAGGCTTCCTTCGATGCGCGCACCATTCCTTCGGTTGCCTACACCGATCCCGAGATCGCCTGGATGGGAATGAGCGAGGCACAATTGAATGCCGCCGGCACCGAGTACGACAAGGCGGTGTTCCCATGGGCGGCGAGCGGGCGGTCGCTTGCGATGGGACGCGAGGACGGCATGACCAAGCTCCTGTTCGAGCGGGGCAGCCGGCGGCTCTTGGGCGCTGGCATCGTCGGCCCGAACGCAGGTGAGCTGATCGCGGAGACGGTGCTCGCGCTCGAGATGGGTGCCGAGGCCGGCGATATCGCGCTCACGATCCATCCGCACCCGACGCTTTCGGAGACCGTGTACTTCGCCGCCGAAATCGCCGAGGGCAGCATCACCGATCTCTACCTGCCCAAACGTTAGCAGCTGGAAAGAGGGGTCAGGCTCGGTTTTTTTGGAAAGGGGCCAGGCTCGATTTTTTCGAGATTTGACCCAGGCGCTGGCCCGACAAACTTGAAAATCGAGCCTGGCCCCTTTTTCCTTCGAAAATCGAGCCTGGCCCCCTTTTTCGCTCTTTCGGTGGCCTAGCCTAGCCCGCGCAACGTACGCAAGCGCATGGTGGGCATGGGACGCCCGTCGCGTTCGGCGAGCAGCGTCAGCGCTTCGGTTTCCAGGTCGGCGAAATCGCGTTCGGCGAGTCCGAGAAGCCGCAGCGCGTGCTTCAGGGCCCCGGCCACGCCGGCGCTTTCATGCTCGCCGCGATAGCGATCGATCACCCGGTCGCCGAGCACGCCCAGCGCGATCAGGCGTACGGCCTCGAGCCGGATCGGCGCCGCATCCAGGGCGAGCACGAAGTCCGCGTGATGCCACAGGATCGCGTCGCTCATCTCTTCCGGCAGGTGCCAGTCGCGCGCGAGCACCGCGCCGATCACGGCATGGTCGGCGCCGAAGTGCGCCTTCTCATGATCGGTCACCGTTGCGCTCTCCGGGCAGGCGGCCAGCACCGAGTCGTAGTCGGCATAGCGGCAGATGAGCACGGCGCTGCCGGCGTCGCGGAACAGTCCGAAGGTGTAGGCCTCGTCGCGATCGGCCACACCGAGAGCGCGCGCGAGAAAGCCCGCCGCGGTGGCGAGTTGCGCCGAAGCCTGCCAGAAGCGCGCCAGCACCGGGCGGTCGGCAGACGGGAAGGCATTACGCAGCAGCAAGCCGGCGAGCAGCAGCGCGGTGCGATCGAGGCCCAGATAGCCGATCGCCTGCTGCACCGAGCGGGCCGCGCCACGCAGCCCGTAGGCCACCGAGTTCACGGTCTTGAGGATGCCAGCCGACGCGGCGACATCGCGCGTGACCAGATCGCCGATCCTGCGCACGTTGGGCGCCTCGGCGCGCACTTCGCGCGAGATCTCGGCCAGAATCCCGGGACATGAGGGCAGCGCAAGCTTGCGCACGCTCTCTTCGGCCCGCTCTTCCAGCCGGGCGAGTTCCAGTTGCGTCATTTCCATGGCGATTGCGGGCGGCCAAACGGCTGGAATTTCGATCCCCTTGTTACGGCCGTCCGGGTCGGCCACTGAAGGGCCGCGTCGCAAGCCTTCCCGCTTCAGCGCACGGTGCAGCCGTCGAGCCATCGCTCGGGCCGCAAGTCGATGCAACATCGGACTTCGAATCCTTGGGATGTAATTGGGGATGTAATTGGGGATGTAATTGGGACGCACACCATTTCGTCCCTCGTACGTAGTCCTTCACACAGTCGTTAGTCGAAAATTGTGTGCGTCCCAATTACCCGCGGGCCAACGACCGGCGCGGCCAATTACGGCGTCATCGGCGGCCGTTGTCGCGTAAGCTGTGCGCCGACCGCCCGACCAAATACGGGGAGGTGACTCATGAAGCGCGGCTGGATTGCATTCATCGCGGGTGGCTTGCTGGGCGTCGCGGCAGGCTTCGCCCTCGGCATCTTCGTTTATCCCTATCTCTTTCTCGCCGACATCGTCGCCACCGAGACGCTCGACCGGCAAAGCGCCGGCGCGCTCGTGGCGCAGGGCCGGTTCATCCACGCCAACCCTTCGGACCCGATCCACTACGGCAAGGGCAGCGTATCGGTCTACCGGGACCTGCTGCACCTGGAATCCGATTTCGAAGTGGGCCCAGGACCGAAATTCCACGTCTACCTCGTGCCCGAGGCGACCGTGACGACATCGACCCCGGTGGCACAGACGAAATTCGTCGATCTCGGCCGGCTCAAGGCCTTCAAGGGCAGCCAGAACTATCCTGTGCCGGCCGGGGTGAATCTCGCCGACTATCCGCACGTGGTGATCTGGTGCGAGCAGTTCGGCGTGCTCATCTCGCCGGCGCGCCTGGCGTTCCGATAGTTTGGATGCGACCACCCCGCCTCCTTCGCCAGCACCCCTCCTCGACGAGGAGGGGAAGATTTCGGACTCCCCTCCTCATCAAGGAGGGGCTGGACGCGACAACGTCGCGGACGGGGTGGTTGCAGGCTTACGGAACCTGTGCCGAGCCCATCCGGCCGAGGATGATCCGCGTCTTGGTATGCAGCCACGAAGAGCGGCGATGGCTGTCGTAGAAGCGCGGGTTGGGCACCATCGAGGCGAGCCGTGCCGCCTGCTGGGCGGAAAGGCGCGCGGCCGAAATGCCGTAGTAATGCCGCGCCGCCGCCTCGGCGCCGAAGACGCCGTTGCCCCACTCGATCACGTTGAGATAAATCTCGAGGATGCGGCGCTTGTCCATCATCGTCTCCAGCATCACGGTAGCGATCGCCTCCTGCGCCTTGCGCAGCGCCGAGCGATCGCTGGACAGGAACAGATTCTTGGCGAGCTGCTGCGAGATGGTGGAGCCGCCCGCCACCACCCGCCCGCGCTTCATGTTCTTGGCGTGCGCCTCCTGGATCGCCTCCCAGTCGAAACCCTCGTGATCGAGGAATTTCGCGTCTTCGGCCGCCACGATCGCGCGCTTCAGATGCGTCGAGATGCGCTCGTAGGGCACCCATCGGTGGCGCAGCTCCGCTTTCGGGTTCTTTTCGCGCAACCGCTCCAGGTGCTGCTGCATGAACGCCGTCGTGTCCGGATTGTGCTCGACCCACCACCACACGTGACCGAACACCCACAGCTCGTAGACGAGCACGATCCCCAGTGCGACCCCGAGCAGGAACAGAGCCGAGCGCCAGAGCAAGCGGAACATCGAACTTGCGCGTGCAGCCCTGGCCCGACGCTCAGCGCGCAGCCGCACGCAGCATAGCGAGCACCGGGCGCGTATCCGGGCGAATGCCGCGCCAGACGTGGAACGATTCGGCCGCCTGCTCGACCAGCATGCCCAGGCCGTCGGTCGCGATCGCGGCGCCGCAATCGCGCGCCTTGTCGAGGAACGGCGTGTTGCCGCCGGGCGCATACACCATGTCGTAAGCGGCGCACTCGGGCGCGAACACGCTGCCTGGAACGGGCGGCACCAGCCCTTGCAGGCTGGCCGAGGTCGAATTGATCACCAGCTCGAAGCCCATGCCGTTCAGCTCGTCGTAGCCGCGCGCGCGCACGTTGCCGAAAAGTCCGAAGCGCTCCTGCAGCGCCTGCGCTCTTGCCATGTCGCGGTTGGCGATCACGATAAGGCGCGCACCGCGTGCGATCAAGGGCATGATCACACCGCGCGCCGCGCCGCCCGCACCCAGCAGCAGGACCCTGAGACCCTGCAGGCGCAATTGCAGGTTTTGCTCGAGATCGCGCAGGAGCCCCGCGCCGTCGGTATTCTCGCCGCTGACCGCGCCGTCGGTGAAGGTGAGCGTATTGACCGCCTGCGCGAATTTGGCCCGCTCGGACACGCTCCGGCAAGCGGCTGCGGCTTCCTGCTTGAACGGCACGGTGACGTTCATCCCCTTGCCGCCGTGGGCGATGAAGCGGCTGAGCTCGGTGCGAAAGCCGCTGCGCGGCGCCGCCAGCCGCACGTACACGATGTCCTGCCCGGTCTGGCGAGCGAATTCGGCGTGGATCTGGGGCGACTTGCTATGGGCCACCGGGTTGCCGATGACGGCATATCGGTCGGGCATGGGACGATCAGGCGATCTTGTTGTATGAAGCCCTGCGGGCAGGCAGTGCGGCTATTCTGCCTGGAATTGATCGGCCAGGGTGAAGCTCCAGGTGCGCGTGATGGAGAGGATGTCGGTATCGCGTGCGATGTCGGGCGGGAACGGCGCGAACGGCGCGGCCAGGCGCACGATCCGCACGGCGGCTTCGTCCAGGACCTGCTTGCCCGAGGAGCGGCTGATCTCGACATTCTCGAGGCTGCCGTCGAACCGGATCTCCACCGACACCAGCAGGTTGCCGTAGATGCCGCGCGCCGCCGCGGGATAATTGAGCTCGCCCACGCGCTCGATCTTGCTGCGCCAGTCTTCGATGTAACGGGCGAAGCGGAACTCCTTCGCGCGCGCACCGATGAACGTGCGCCGCGGGCGCTTTTGGTAAGCCTCCATGCTGCGGCTCACTTGAGCCTCCAGCTGCACCATTTCGCGGCTTGCGTTCAGGATATCGGCCGCGCTCGGCGTCGGCGGCTCCGGGCGCACCTCGCTCGGCGCTTTCGGTTGCGCCATCGCGACCGCGGGTGCAGGCTCGTGCGCCTGGGTCATCACCGGCTGCGGTTCCTGCTTGCGTGGCTCGGCGCGCTCCCTGCGCATCGAAACGTCGGGCTGGGGCTCGGGCCGTTTCACTACCGGCAGCGGACTTTTCACGCGCCGATCGGCGTCGGTGTTGCCGCCGCCGTCCAGGTTCGCCTGGGCGAGAATGTCGGGCGCTTTAGGCGCAGCCTCGGTGCGCGCATTGACAAGACTGACGATCAGCGGCGTGCTGGCCGCATCGAGCTTGCTCGGCGGCCGGATGCCGACCAACGCCACCACCAGCGAGTGCACCAGTAGCGACACGAGCAGCGCCACCTGCAACCGCGTCTGCGGATCGCGCAGGGAAGAGGCATGGAACCAGCCGGAAAGCGACGGCATGCTCAGATCGAAGCGCGGCGGCGGCACCCGGTTGGCCACGTGTCCCATGCTGCCATTGTATGCATGTTCGACCTCACCGTCATACAAATGACTTGCCAAACAGGGGTTTAATTCCGAAACAGGAGAGCAAGGGGCGACTTTTAAGCAACGACCGGCGCGGCATTCCCCACCGCCAGGCGCTGGCGGAACTCGCATGCCACCGACAGCTCGATCAGATCCACCGCGCCGACCGCCAGCTCGACCCGCGTGCCAGCCGGCATCTCCGGCACCGAGGCAACGCGCAGGACCAGCGGCAGCCGCTCCAGCCGCACCAGGCTGTCGCGGATGACCCGCGCGGTCAGCGTCTCGGCTGCCTCCTGCACGATCCAGCGCAGGCACCAGTAGCGCTCCATCTGGCGCTGGAAGTCGGCATAGATTTCGTATGCCAGCTCGAAGTCCCGCATGGCGGCGAACAAATCTTCGCTGTTGCGCGCGTAGACCGAAGACTCGCCCCGAACGAGCGCGACCAATTGGCGCTGGTTCATGAGATCGACGTAGCGCCGCAGCGGCGAGCTGGCCCACACGTAGTGCGAGACGCCCAGCCCCTGGTGGGGCGCGGCCGCGGTGCTCATCTTGACCCGGCCCTCCTGCTGCGAGCGGAACACCCCGGGCCAGTCGCGCTCGTCGAGCAGCTTGCCCCAGTGGCTGTTGACCAGGATCATGAGCTCCGAGACGACCTTGTCGATCGGCAGTCCGCGCTTGCGCTCGACGATCTCGACGTGCTCGCCGCCGACGCGGAAGCTGTACTCGGCGCGCGGCTCGCGGGTCGCATCCGGCCTGCCACGGTCCGCCTCCAGGCGCTGCGCCCAATCGTGCAGCTTGAGCAGTTGCGCGCCGAACGCGTGTTCGACGCGGCGCGCGCGCACCGCGCCTTCGTTGAAGACGTGCTCGAGCGTATCGTGCCGCAGGTTGGCCTCGATCCATACCAGCTCGACGCACGACTCGGTCGCGACGATGTCGAGGGCGGGCGAAAGCTCCGCGTAGAACGACAGCGCGGGTACCGCCTTGCCAGCCGCCAGCGTATAGCGCTCGATCGCCTCCGGCGGCAGCATCGTGATCTTGTCGCCCGGCATATAGACCGTCGAAAGCCGCCGGCGGGCGATCCGGTCGAGCTCGGATTCGATCGGGATTCCGAGCACCGGCGCCGCGATGTGCACGCCAGCCCGCACGCTCCCGTCCGCGCGCTCGACCAGCGAAAAGGCATCGTCGATCTCGGTCGTGTCCGCATCGTCGATGCTGTAAGCGGGCGCCTGCGCGCGCGCTAGATCGACCGGAAGCGGCGGCAGCGGCGCGACTGGGAGCTCGGTCCCTTCCGGGAAGTGCTCGAACAGGAAGCGGTCCAGGTGGTAGTGCGCGCTGGACGGCAGCGCGCCGCAGCGTTCGAACAGCTTTGCGGGCGTGAGTCTGAGCGCGGCGCAGGCCGATTCGAGCGCTTTCGCCTCGATCGTGTTGCGGTCCGGCTTGTAGAGCAGGCGCGCGCGCACGGGCTCGAACTCCGCCGGCAGGCGGCCGGCGAGCAGCGCGTCGACGTAGCCTTGCTGCAGCTCGGCCTGGCGCTGCTTGCGTTCGATCGCCGCCAGTGCCGCCTTCAAGGCATCCTCGGGTGCGGCCTTGTAGCGGCCCTTGCCGCGCCGATAGAAGTACATTGGCGCCGAATGCAGCTTCAGCAGCAACGCAGTGGCTTGCAGGGCACTGGGCTTCTGGCCGAAGTATTCTTCGGCCAAGCTCTCGAAACCGAACTCGTCCTCGCCGCAGCACTGCCAGACGAAATCGATGTCGATCGCGTCCGCCAGCTCCTGCGCCTGGGCGAGAAAATTGCCCAGCGGGCTCGCCTCGAAGCGCAACAGCACGGCTGCGGCCTTTGCCTTCGTGCGCTTGCCCGATGCGGTCTCGACCTGCAAGGAGGTGCCGTTGTCGGCCAGCACCGTGCCGACCTTGAAGTCGCCTTGCTCTTCGAACAGGAGATTCATTCAGGCTGCGAGGGATCCGGAATCGGGAACAGGTGCCGCGAAGACGCAAAGACGCGAGATTCTACCAGCCGCCTTGTTGCGCTCAGCGCGGATGCCGGCCAGCGCGCGCAGATCAAACCGCGATCGTTCGAGAGTTGCTCACCTCATGGCCGTACTGTCGCGGCAGATCGACGATCGCACCTGCGCCGCGATCATTCGAGACCGAAGTCGATCACGGCGTCGAGATAGCGGGTGAACTCGGCGAAACCGTGATCGCCGCCGGCATGGACGATCCGGCGCGCCAGAGCGAACCGCGCGAGCGCCACCCGGCTGTCGAGCACCTCGTCCTCGCTAGCGATCACCAGCAGGTAGCGCTCGGGCCGCGTGATTGCGTCGACATCGAGCGCACGCAATTCCTCCAGATGCGCCGCCGTCAGCTCGTATTGCGCGCCGGAATAGAGGTTGCGCTGCGCCCCGAGCTCAGTCGCCAGCAGATCGGCCGGACGGATCGCCGGATTCACCAGCACCGCGCGCACTCCGTAGCGCTCGGCGAGCCAGGTCGCGTAATGGCCGCCCAACGAGCTGCCGATCAGCGTAACGTCGCGCGCGGCGTGCTGGCCGATCAGCGCTTCGGCCGTTGCAACGGCTTGTCGCGGCCAGTGCGAAAGCGCGGGCGCGACGAAATCGTCGCTGCGGCCCCGCTCGGCCAGGCGCTGGGCCAGAGCGCGCGCCTTGAACGAATGCGGCGAGCTGTTGAAGCCGTGCAGATAAACAAACATGAAGCTTTGTTGCGCGTCAGTACCCTGTTTCCATAAATAGGGCAGCGAATGGATTTGCCAGTGTTAGCTGACATCCTACGTTGCCGAATTTACCAACCGAACGACTTGGCAAGCACTTTCGTTGACAAGGGCAGGTAGCCGGTGCTTCAATCAAATCATGCAGATAGCCTCGCACGCAAGCCGTTCGAAAGCCTCGCCGCGGTGACCACACGGCGTAGCCGCGCGGACCACGTGATCGAGCCGCTGCACGTCGAGGGACGCATGTGCATCGGTCGAAGCCTCGCGCGCGTGGGCGCTACGCCGACCTCGAAATCGACCCTGCTCCAGGGTCGGTGCTGACCGATGCGTGTCGGCGTCCCCAAGGAAACCAAGACTCACGAGTACCGTGTCGGGCTCACGCCTTCGAGTGTCCGCGAAGTCGTCAGTCACGGCCACGAGGTGCTGGTCGAGCATGCAGCCGGCCTGGGCATCAGCGCATCGGACGCTGATTATCGGCGTGCCGGCGCGGTCATCGTCGATAGTGCCGAGGAAGTGTTCGCGCGCGCCGAGCTGATCGTCAAGGTCAAGGAGCCGCAGGCAGCCGAGCGTGCGCGTCTGCGCGAAGGCCAGGCGCTTTTCACTTACCTGCACCTCGCTCCCGATGCCGAGCAGACCCGGGAGCTCGTTGCGAGCGGCATCACGGCCATCGCGTACGAAACGGTGACCGCGCTCGGCGGCGGATTGCCGCTGCTCGCACCGATGTCGGAAGTCGCCGGTCGCATGAGCGTGCAGGCGGGCGCGCGCTGCCTCGAACGCGAGAACGGCGGCATGGGCATTCTCCTGGGCGGCGTTCCGGGCGTGCCGCCGGCGCGGATCGCCGTGCTGGGCGGCGGCGTAGTCGGCTTCAACGCCGCGCAGATCGCGATCGGAACCGGCGCGCAGGTGGTGGTGATCGACCGCGACATCGAGGCGCTGCGCCGGCTCGATCGGTTGCTCGGCGCGCGCGTCGTCACCGTTTACTCCAACCGCGACAACATCGAGCGCCAGGTCAGCGCCGCCGATCTCGTCATCGGCGCGGTCCTGATCCCCGGAGCGGCCGCGCCCAAGCTCGTGTCGCGCGAGTTCGTGCGCCGCATGAAGCCGGGCTCGGTCGTGGTGGACGTGTCGATCGACCAGGGCGGCTGCCTGGAAACCTCGCGCCCGACCACGCACGCCGACCCCACGTATGTCGTCGACGGCGTTGTGCACTACTGCGTTACGAACATGCCGGGCGCGGTGCCGCGCACCTCGACCTACGCGCTCAACAACGCCACGCTCACGCATGTTCTCGCCCTCGCCGATCTGGGCTACCGGGAAGCGTTGATGCGCGATCCGCACCTGCGCGCCGGGCTCAACGTGCACAAGGGCCGAGTGACTTGCCGCGAAGTCGCCGAGGCGCTCGGTTACGACGCGCTCGATGCCTTGCGCAGTTGAGCGGTGGGACCAGCTCTTGACGCTTGCAGCGGCGACGGCGGGTGGTGCCTTCTCGACGAAAGTCATGGACCAAGTGGAACGCAATAAGCAAGAACTGACCCCCACGTGATGACGCTGGGCGTGACGGCGGCGGTGCTGGCTGCGGCGTTGCTGCACGCGACCTGGAATGCGCTCATCAAGGCGAACCAGGATGTGGTTTTCGATACGGCGCTCGTGGTGGCCGGCGCGGCGCTGGTTGCGGCGCTGCTGCTCCCGTGGCTGGCGGCGCCTGCGACCCCGAGCTGGCCCTACCTCGCCGCCTCCGCGGTCGTGCATCAAGGCTACTTCGCCCTGCTCGCCGCGGCCTATCGGCGCGGCGACCTGAGCTTCGCCTATCCGCTCATGCGCGGGCTGCCGCCGCTGCTGGTCGCGCTCGGCGGGATCGTGCTCCTGCCCGATCCGCGCTCGGCGTGGCTCTGGAGCGGCATCGCCGCGATCAGTCTGGGCGTGCTTTGGATCGGTGGGCTGCATCCACGGCAGTTGCTGACGCGAATGCGCCCAGCCGCATTCGCAGTGGGCAATGCTTTTGTCATCGCGGCCTACACGCTCATCGACGGCATCGGCGTGCGGCTCTCGGGCAGTGCCGTGAGCTATGGACTGTGGCTCTTTTTTCTCATCGCCTGGCCGTATGCCGGCGTCGCGTTGTGGTCGCGGCGCGCGGCGCTCGGTGCGCACCTGCGGCGCCATTGGTGGCGCGGGCTCCTCGGCGGCACGCTGAGCATCGCGGCCTATCTCATCGCGCTTTGGGCGATGACGCAGGCGCCGATCGCCGCGGTGGCAGCACTGCGCGAGACCTCCGTCATCTTCGCGGCCGTCATCGGCGCATGGCTGCTGAAAGAGCCGTTCGGGCGTCATCGCATCGTCGGCGCATGCCTGGTCGTCGTCGGTATCGCGCTGCTGAAGGCTTGACGGGCACCTCCGAACCCTTGCGTCAGATCAAAAAGGCGTCGTGTCGGCGTTGTTCGCTTTGCGGTCGATCCTCGCAAGCTCACGCCGCTCCCGCTACCAGCTGCGCAAACCGCCGCCGTCCACGCATAGCACCTGGCCGGTGGTGTAAGCGCCGAGCGGCGCGGCGAAGCAGAGGATCGCATGCGCCACTTCCTCCGGCGTGCCGAGCCGATGCATCGGGATGTGCACGTTGCGCGGCGCGAGGAACTCATCCATCGTCTTGTCCGGCGCCCAGCGCGCGCGGCTCTTCTCCGTTTGCGAGGTGATGATGCTTTCGAGCGCGACCACGTTCACGCGGATGCCGTCCCCGGCGAGCTCGAACGATAGCGCCTTGCTCAAGTTCATCGCAGCCGCAGCGGCAACGCCCGAGCTCACCACGCGCGGCGGCTGCTGCTTGCCCTTCATCGAAACGACGTTCACGATCGAACCGTAACGTTGCTTCCGCATCCACGGCAACACCGCGCGCATGGTGCGCACCAGCGCCAGCACCTTCTGCTGGAACGCGTTCAGAAATTCCTCGTCGGCCATCTCCTCGAAGCGGCCCGGCGGCAGCGGCGCGCCGCCGAGCGGATCGACCGCGTAGACCTGCTGGCGCGAGCCGGTAGCCTGGCGCTGCTCCGAGCCGCCGGCGTTGTTGACGAGGATATCGATGCGCCCGAAGTTGTTGCCGACGCGATCGACGAACGCCTTCATCGCTTCCGCATCGAGGATGTCGGCCGCGATGCCGACGACTTCCGTGCCGTGCTTGCCTGCGATCTGCGCGGCGGTCTCGTCCAATGCCTTCTGATCACGCGCGCAGAGCGCGAGCTTCGCGCCCGACGCAGCGAAAAGCTCGGCCGTCGCGCGCCCGATGCCGCGCGTGCCGCCGGTGATGATCGCCACCTGTCCGTCCAGTGATCCCACGATGCGCTCTCCTCGAATGAACGTCATTTCGCCATGCCGAGCTCGGTCAGCAGCGCCTTGAGCTCGTCGTGCTCTTCCTTCAGGCGCTTGCGCATCTCCGCGCTCTTGGCAAAGTTGGCGCTCCAGTGATTGCGCTCGAGATCCTGCTTGAACTCCGATGTCTCGACCACCGCGGCAAAGACGTTCTCCCAATAGGCGATCTGCGGCACAGTCAAGCCGCGCGGGCCGACCATTCCACGCCAGTTCGCGAACTGGGCGTTCGCTCCTTGTTCGCGCCAGGTCGGGACCGACGCGAGATCTCCGGGCAGACGCGTAGGCGAGCCGATCGCGACGATGCGCACCTTGCCGGCGCGATGCTGCGGCACCGGCGCAGCCGTAGTCGAGCTCATGACATCGATATGCCCGCCCAGCAGTGCCGTAATAGAGTCGCCGCCCGACTTGAAAACCACCGTCTTGAGACGCTTCGGATCGATGCCCGCGGCCTTTGCGGCCAGCGCGAAGCCCAAGTGCCCGCCACCTCCGACGCCGGGGATGCCGATCGTGAGCGAGCCGGGGTCGGCCTTGAGGCGCGCGAGCAACTCCTTGCCGCCCTTGATGGGCGAGCCGGCAGCCACGCTCGCCACGATGTATTCGTCGAACAACATCGCAAGCGGGGTGAGATCTTCGTAAGTGATCCTCTGCAGCCCCGTGATCGGGTTGGTGATGAGCGGCGTGGTCGACAGCATGATGTAGTGCGGGTCGCCCACATGCTGGTTGAGGTACGCGTAGCCGAGCGCGCTGCCGGCGCCGGGCTTGTTCACGACCGTGGAAGCGACCTCGATGAGATGATTGCTTTCGATCAGTCGATGAACAGCCCGCGCGGAACGATCCTGACCGCCTCCGGGCGAAGTGCCGACGATGATCTCGACGTTCTTTTGCGGTCTCCAGCTGGTTTGGGCCCATGCCGATGGGGCGAGCGCGAGCGCGCACAGTGCCCAGCTGATGAACAGCAATCCCTTCATCGGAACCCCCTTTTGGTAGCCATCGTTCGCGGGCGAGCCATCGTCCGCATCGCGCCGCGCCTATACTGCCCGAAAACAATCCACATTGAACCAGCCCGCCGCGGCAGTTTGTCGCCCGGCCGGGCCGTGGTTGACGAGGGCGAGTCGATCGTGGATGCGGATTCCGCGAGCGCGCCTCAACGTCGAACCAGGAACGTGAGGTCGTCGCGCCGTTTGTGCCAAGGTGACGCGCTGAGCACGAATGGGACTCCGATCTGTGGAGAGTGGTCGCTAACTCCGTTCGTCCACAGCATTCAATTATGGCCGGCGCCTTGCGATTGATCATCGCGTATAGCATTTGCTATATTGCAAACCAAATAACCACGCGATCATGTGATGATGCCTGCGGAAATAAGAAATCTCCGGAAAGCGCTGGGCCTTACCCAACAGTCGCTCGCCGCCTTGCTCGGGGTTTCGTTTGCCACCCTCAATCGGTGGGAAAACGGCCAGGTGCACCCGTCCCGCCTCGCCCTGGGAAAACTGCAGGCCCTGCAGAAGAACGGAGCGCCACCGTCCACTGATCCGCCGCTCAAAATCATCGAAGCCGCGCGCTCCGAGACGCGACTGGACTTCATGGGCGATGCGAATCGGCTCAGGGTCCTCGTCGAGGGCGAGCGACTGAGCTACGGGCATCTCTTCAATCCGGCGTTCGGCGCGGAAATCAGCGAGATCGATCCGCTGCCGCATCAGCGCATTGCCGTTTACGAACGAATGTTGCCGCAGCCGCGCCTGCGCTTCCTGCTGGCGGACGACGCGGGCGCCGGCAAGACGATCATGACGGGCCTCTACGTTCGCGAGAGCCTCAGCCGCCGTACCATTCGGCGCGTCCTGATCGTCCCCCCGGCCGGCCTGGTGGGAAACTGGGCGCGCGAGCTACGCAAACTCTTCCAGTTGCGATTCCGCATTGCGACCAGCGCGGATGCCCGCAGAGCCAATCCGTTCGCCGGTCCGGACAGCGACCTCGTCATCGCGAGCGTCGATTCCCTGCGCGCCGACACGCTCTTCAAGGCCCTTGGCGAGCCAAGCGTGCCGCCGTACGACCTGGTCGTGTTCGACGAAGCGCATAAGCTCTCGGCCAATCGCGACAGCGACGGTACGTTTCGGCCGACCGACCGCTATCGTCTCGCCGAGGCGCTCGCGGGCGTGCGCGATACGCCGGAAGACTGGCGCCTGCCCTGGAGCGCGCATCATCTGCTGCTCCTCACGGCAACGCCGCACATGGGTAAGGAGTATCCCTATTACTGCCTGTGGCGGTTGCTCGAGCCGGACCTGTTCAGCACCGAGACCGCATTCAAGCTATTCCCGGCCGACGCCCGGCCGCGTTACTTCATGCGCCGGGTCAAGGAGGAGATGGTCGACCTGCGCGGCCAGCCGCTCTATCCGGTGCGCATCTGCGACACCCATAGCTACGACTTGAGCCAAGGTCCGGTCAGCGAGCAGACGCTCTACGACGAAACCACCAAGTACATCCGCCACTACTACAACCAGGCGCGGCTGCTGAATCGCTCCGCCGCGCGCTTCGCGATGACGGTCTTCCAGCGCCGTCTGGCAAGCAGCACCTGGGCGCTGTTGTGCTCGTTCCGCAGACGCCATGAGCGACTGGATGCGCTCATCGACGACATCCAGTCCGGCCGCATCCCCGAGGAGCAATTGCGCGAGCGCCAGCGCAAGCTCGATCGGCAGCTGCGCGATGCCCTGAACGACAAGTCCGCGGACGAGGAATCGACCGAGGGCGGCATCGAGGAACACGAGAAGGACGAAGCCGAGGCGCTGGGCGCGTTCATCGCGACCACGTGTGCAGAGCTCATCGACGAGCGCGGCCGAGTCCGCGAGCTGATCCGTCTGGCGGAGCGCGTCAACGATCGCAGCCAGGAGTCGAAGTTCGAGAAGATGCGCGAGCTGCTGCGCGATCCGCGCTTCGCCGATCAGAAGATCATCATCTACACCGAGCATCGGGACACGCTCGAATTCCTGGTGCGCCGGCTGGAAGCCATGGGGCACGCGGGCCAGGTGGCCTTCATCCATGGCGGGCTCGACTATCAGCAACGCGACGCGCAGGTCGAGCGATTTCGGCGGCCGCACGAATCGTCCGGGGCGGAGGCCGGTGCCCGATTCTTCGTCGGGACCGATGCCGCGGCCGAAGGCATCAATCTCCAGTTCTGCTGGGTGCTGGTCAATTACGACGTGCCCTGGAACCCCGCCCGGCTCGAACAGCGCATGGGCCGTATCCACCGCTATGGCCAAAAGAAGGACCGTGTCGTCGTGCTGAATCTGGTCGCGGGCAGAACGCGCGAAGGCCGGGTCGTCAAGACGCTGCTCGACAAACTCGAGGATATCCGCGTCGCACTCGGGTCCGACAAAGTCTTCGACGTGATCGGACGGGTGTTCGAAGATTTTCCTCTCACCGACTATTTGCAGAAGGCGATTCTCTCGGATGACGCGGCGGATCGAGAGGCGATCGAGCTCGCAGGCCAGTTGACGATCGAGCAGGTTCGCGCGATCGCAGCGCGTGAGGAGGCAATCTACGGTAAGGGCGGCGAGGTCGTGGCTCAGCTTGCGCGGCTCAAAGAAGCCCTGAATATCGAAGAGATGCGCCGGCTCCTGCCTGGTTACGTCCGCCGTTACCTGGAGCACGCGGCGCCGGAGATCGGAGTGGACCTGATCGGCGATCTCGATTCGGAATTCTTTCTCCGCGCCCGCACGCGCGGCGCCCTCGATGGCGTATTGCCGCTGATCGAGAGCTACCCCGACTCGGCACGCAGCCGTCTGACCGTTTATCGGCCCGACGACAAGCGCGATGCCATATTTCTCCACCCCGGCGAACCCGTGTTCGATCGCCTGTCCGTTCTGGCCATCGAGCGCTGCCGCTCGGCAGGCCGGCAGGGCGCGGTGTTCACCGATCCGTCCGCGACCCAGCCGTATCTCTTTCATGTCGCGCGCGTGAGCGTTGTGCGTAGTGCCGACCACGACTTTGCATCGTTGCATCGAGACGAAGTGATGGACGAGCGATTGATCGGCATCCGCCAGTTCGCGGACAACCGGATGGTAGAGGCGCCGGTCGAACAACTGCTACTGCTGAAGCCGGGGACGAAGGTCGATCCGGCGGCCGTGCCGTTCCTGGCACAAGGGGACGCGTATCGGGAGGCCGCATACCAATACGCGCGCGATGCGCTGCTCGCGCAGCTATGCGAGCTGCAGACGCTGAGCGCTCGCAGCCGACTCGAGCAGACGGAAGCGTATCTGCGCCGCGCCTATGATTACCAGGAATCCGAGCTCGCCTCGGCCCGCAAGCGCTATACCGATCGGTCTCGGGGCGGAGACAAGAAGGCCGATGAAGAACTGGATCGGATCAAGCTGCAGCAGCGCGGACTATCGGATCGACGCGAGCTTGCCATCGCGCAAGCTCGACGCGAAGTCGAGCTCATCGGCTCTGGCAGGGTCGAGATCATCGCGACCGCGCTGGTACAGCCCTCGAATGCCATCGAAGATATCAAGGCCCGCGATGCGCAGGTCGAGCGGATCGCGATGGAGCTGGCAATCGCGCATGAAGCCAGCCTTGGCGCGGATGTCCGCGATGTATCCACGCCCGAAAAGGCCCGTGTCGTCGGGCTTTCGGACTATCCGGGATTCGACCTGCATTCGAAACGTCCCGATGGGAAGATCCGAATGATCGAGGTCAAGGGCCGGACTGGCGCCACGCACATCGAATTGTTGGAGAACGAATGGGCACGTGCCTGCATTCTGCGCGAGAAGTATTGGCTTTACGCCGCATTCGATTGCGATTCGGCGACGCCACGCTTGTTCCGCGTCCAGGACCCGTTCGCCACCCTCCTCGCGAAGGCTCGCGGCAGCGTGGTGGTCAACTATGGGGACATCGCCCGATCGGCGACCGAGTAAGTCGGAGTAGGAATGACGGTCACCCATCACCCCCTCCACAGATCCGTACGAGCGGGATTACCGCATACGGCTCCTGCCTTGGGTCGTGACGATCAGACGCTGGTTGGGGTAAGGGTGGCAGATGCGTGCGGGAGGCAACCAGTGCGCGATGAGCCGGCGCATACGGGTCCAGCTCAGATGGTGGGTCTGGCTGCGGCGGCACAACGTG